>JAJFVI010000334.1 GCA_021371895.1 Eubacteriales bacterium
GCCCAATACGAATGTATACCCCGAAGGGTGCAGGGGCGAGCGGAAAGCCCCTGGTGTGCCCGCAGGCACATCCAAACTTCTTTACGAAAAACTATTTACACTTAGAAAAAAGGATCTCCCGCCCAAGGGCTTTCCGCTCGCCCTTTGGAAACCTTCGGGGCTTGCGATCGTATAGGGAGCATTGCACCCAATACGAATGTATACCTCAAAGGGTGCAGGGGCGAGCGGAAAGCCCCCGCTGTGCCCGCAGACACAGCCAAACTTCTATACGAAAAACTGTTTATACTTAGAAAAAAGGATCGCCAGTAGCGGGTTACCACTTCCGGCATTCCGCACGCGCCGCCGCGAGCATGACCGCGGCGACACCAGCCTTCAAGGCTGTTTTCCGATGTATGCCAGAATCCCGCCATCCACGTACAGGATGTGGCCGTTGACGAAATCGCTTGCTTCGCTGGCCAGGAACACCGCCGGCCCCACCAGATCCTCGGACTCGCCCCAGCGGTTGGCGGGTGTCTTGGCAAGGATGAAGCTGTCAAATGGATGCTTGGAACCGTCGGCCTGCTTTTCTCGCAACGGCGCGGTCTGCGGCGTGGCGATGTAGCCTGGGCCTAAACCGTTGCATTGGATGTTGAACTGGCCGTATTCCGAGCAGATGTTGCGCGTGAGCATTTTCAGGCCGCCCTTGGCCGCCGCATAGGCGGAAACCGTTTCGCGCCCCAACTCGCTCATCATGGAACAGATGTTGATAATTTTGCCGTGCCCCATTTTGATCATGGAGGGGATGACCGCCTTGGAAACGATGAACGGGGCGTTCAGATCCACGTCGATCACCTGCCGGAACTGCTCGGCGGTCATATCGATCATCGGGATACGCTTGATGATGCCGGCGTTGTTGACCAGAATATCGATCACACCGACGTCTTTTTCAATTGTGGTGATCAAATCGTTCACAGCGGCTTCGTCGGTCACGTCGCACACGTAGCCGTGCGCAGCGACGCCTTCCTCGCGGTAGGCGGCGAGGCCCTTATCCACCAGTTCCTGTTTAATATCGTTAAACACGATGGTCGCTCCGGCCTTCGCATAGCCCGTGGCGATGGCAAAGCCGATGCCGTAGCTGGCGCCGGTGACCAGCGCGATTTTCCCTTCCAGTGAAAACGGATTTTTCATGGGTTACTTCCTCCTCATTGCTGTTTGCCGCGTGCGCCATGTAAGTTTTTTAGCGCTGCACGCGGCCGGAACCGCTGCCTTTCATCAGGCTTTCCACCTCGGAAACGCTCACGCGGTTGAAATCCCCACCGATGGTGTGCTTCAGGCAACTGGCGGCTACGGCGAACTCCAGCGCCGTCTTTTCGTCCGGGTAGGCGTTCAGCCCGTAGATTAAGCCAGCGCCGAAGCTATCCCCGCCGCCGACCCGATCCACAATGTCGGTTATCGCGTACTTGCGGCTCAGGTAGAAATCTGCGCCGTTATACAGGCAGGCGCTCCAATCGTTATGGTTGGCGCTCTTGCTTTCCCGAAGTGTAATCGCCACGCGGGCAATGTTGGGGTATTTTTCCATGGCAAGGCGCGCGATCGTCTGATACTGCTCCACGTTGAGTTCACCCGTCTCCACCGCGCTCTGGCTTTCGGCCGTTAACAGCAGCGCCTTTTGGAAGTCTTCCTCGTTGGCGATCACGGTATCGACATACTTCACCAGTTCCGTCATCACCTGATCGGCAGTCTTTCCATACTTCCAGAGATTTTTGCGGTAATTGAGGTCGCAGCTAACATGCAGGCCCAAAGCCTTGGCGGCTTTCACCGCCGCCAGACTCATTTCCGCCGCCCCGGCGCTGATGGCAGGGGTAATGCCGGTGATATGGAACCATGTCGCGCCCGCGAACGCCATTTGCCAGTCGATATCTTCCGGCTGCGCCTCGGCGATCGCACTTCCGGCGCGGTCGTATATCACCTTGCTGGGGCGCTGCACCGCGCCGGTTTCCAGATAATATACGCCCATACGCCCTTCCTTACGAACGATGCAGGACGTATCCACACCGAAACCGCGCAGCTCGCGCAGGCAAGCCTCGCCGATGTCGTTTTTCGGAAGCACGGTCACAAACCGCGCATCCATGCCGAAATTGGTCAGGCTGACCGCCACGTTGGCCTCGCCGCCGCCGAAGGTGGCCTCCAACGACGGAGTCTGGAACAGGCGCTCGTATCCGGGACTTTTCAGACGCAGCATGATCTCGCCAAAAGTAACTACCGTACCAGCCATGACGGACACCCTTTCTGTTGATGATTATCGGATAAACCTATGGCGGCATTCTCCGGGGCTGATGGTACTGCCGGAAATGCCGATGAGGACGCCGTTATTTTTGCAGCAGATGGAAGGCGAACCCGGCGATTTCGTCCTTCAGGTAGATGGCGCGTATTTTGCCGTCTTTTATCATCGCACTTTCTTCGTCAAAGGCGAAGCCGCGGCGTTCCAGGTGCCAGCATGCGCGCTTGATATCGTTACAGCCGATGGCGATATGGCCGTGTGTGCCGCGGAATGGCTTTTTCATCATTTCAAAAGTGTCGCCCGCGAATACGGAGCTGTTACCGTCCTTTATCTCCCAGCCCAGCAGTTTGCAGATCGCCGTGGCATCCCGCAGAGCCGTGTCGGGCGCGCCGCTGTTAATGCCGATATGCTTGAGCTCCAGCCCCAGCATCAGCGTAACCGCGCTGCGGGTAAGGGACTCGATACGCTTCCAATCCTTGGCTGCAATCGCCTTCTGGTCGACCATCCAGCTGCCGCCGCAGGCAACCACCTTGGAAAAGGCGAGATAGTCCAGCAGATTATTCTCGCTCACGCCGCCTGTGGGCAGAAAGCGAACGTCGCCGTAGGGCGCGCTCATCGCCTTGATCAGGGGCAGTCCGCCCAACGCTTCCGCGGGAAAAAATTTAACTGTTTTTAGGCCCAGCGAAAGCGCAATTTCAATGTCGCTGGGGTTGGCGCAGCCGGGTACAATCGGTATGCCGATTTTAATACAGTGCTTTACTACTTCCGGATTTAGGCCGGGGCTTACGATGTAGGTCGCGCCCGCGGCCACGGCGCGATCCGCCTGTTCGGTGGTCAGTACTGTGCCCGCGCCTAATACGACCTCCGGCAACTCCTGATGCACGCGGCGAATCGCTTCTTCAGCGGCCGCGGAGCGGAAAGTGATTTCCGCCACCGGCAGTCCCCCATCACTGAGCGCCCTACAAAGAGGCACCGCGTCGTCGGCATCCTCCACCTTGATGACCGGCACAATGCCTGCCAGCGACAGTTGTTCAATCATATCCATCGATTCCATCCCTTTCCGATATTTATGTTCTGAGCGGCATATATATTTCGTTCTCCGTTTACATTCCCAGCCGAAAAGGCTACCACCCTGTTGTTCCGTCTCACGGAATGTTTGAACTTTTGTATCTTTTGGAAGCATGGAAACGGTTCCACGTCCTCTCAAAACTTATGCCGCCGCAAGCAATCTCCGGCCATACCTCGCGGCGGGTGGAAAGAAATCAGCGGAGGTCTTTCATGGCGACGGCATCCATATCGTCAAAAGCCTGATTTTCGCCGACCATGCCCCAGATGAAGGTGTAAGCCTGCATGCCGCTGGCGCTGTGGATAGACCAGCTGGGGCTGATGACGGCCTGCTGGTTACGCATCACGATATGGCGTGTTTCCGATGGTTCACCCATGTAGTGGAACACCAGCGCGTTTTCGGGCAGGTCGAAATAAAGATACACTTCCATGCGTCTATCGTGCGTATGACAGGGCATGGTATTCCATACGCTGCCGGGCATCAGGCTGGTCATACCCATTACGAGCTGGCAGCTTTCCACCTGACCGGGCAGGATGTACTTGCAGATGGTACGATGGTTGCTTTCTTCCAGCGAACCCAGTTCCACGCGCGCGCACGTCTCGGGCTTGATAAGCGCAGTAGGACATACGCGGTGCGCCGGAGCGCTGTTGAAATAAAACTTTGCGGGATCGACGGGGTATTTGCTTTCAAAGCGGATTTCTTTGGCGCCCATGCCGATGTATATCCCATCCCGGTTACGAAGCGAATACGGGCTGCCGTCGATGGTAAGCACGCCTTCTCCGCCGATGTTGATCACACCCATCTCCCGCCGATCCAGAAAATGCACCGTGTGCAGCTCCGCGCCGGAAGAGAGTGAAAGCGCTTTGTTTACCGGAACGGCGCTGCCCGTGATGATGCGGTCAATATGGCTGTAGACCAGCTTGATCTCGTCGGGAGCGAAGAGATCGTCAATCAGAAACTCCTTGCGCAGGCGCGTTGTATCGTATGCCTTCACGTCCTGGGGTGAGGATGCTGTGCGAACTTGCATGGGTGGGCCTCCTTTATCACTGCTTTTCACATCTTTTCGGCATGTGGTACCGGTTTACCTTCGTGATAGCGAGGCTATTTTCGAAATTCTGTCTCCATCGCTGCTCGCATGCCGTTTCGCTGAATAGCGGCAAACGAAGCGGTTACAGCGGCCGACAGCCCGGGGATCCGTGTCAGATCCTGACCGAAGAAATCCGCGCGGGAGAGGAATGCGCTGACTTGCTCCTGCGCCGGCAATAACGTATTCTCGGCAAAGAAAGCGAGCACCGCCTCATCGTCCCGCAGGGTATAGGGTTCGCCATCACGGGTGCAGACCAGTGTTCCATCCGCAAGCGTCCCGTTCTGGTAGAGCGCCATCAGCGCCGCGAGGGAGAAGGTGAGGCGCGGGGGCAAAGCGCCCTTGCGTTCATAATAACCAAGCAGGCTGGGCAGGCAGCGGGCGCGCCACTTGGATACGGAGTTCAGGCAGATGGACAGGAGCGAGTGCTTGATATAAGGATTTTCAAACCGGCTGGTAACGGCCTTGGCAAAATTCAACAAATCATCCAAAGGCAAATCGAGGGTGGGAATCACCTCGTCGTAGAGTGTATGCTGCATAAAAGACTTGATCAGCGGATCGTCCATCGCCTCTAAAACGCTGTTATGCCCGCACAGGAACGCCGCAGGCACGAAAGAAGTGTGCGCCCCGTTGAGAATGCGCACCTTGCGCTGCTTGTAGGGCTTTTGGTTATCGGTAAAGAGCACCGGCAGGCCGCACTCCGGCAGGGGCATTTCCGTATGAATATCCTTGCGGCTCTCAATAACCCACAGGCCGAAAGGTTCGGCGGTCACCAGCAAGCGATCCTCATAGCCGATCTTCTGCCAAAGCGCCTCGGCCTCGTCGCGCGGGTACCCGGTCACAATTCGATCCACCAGCGTGGAGGTGAACACACACGCGTCGTCCAGCCATTGAAGGAACTTTCCCCCCAGTACCCAATGCTCCGCCAGCGCTTTCACACAGCGTTCCAGCACAATGCCGTTGTCGTCAATTAGTTCCACCGGCAGGATGATCAACCCTTTGTCCGACGCGTAATCAAACGCCAGCGCACGCTCGTAGAGGAACTTGGTCAGCTTGCCCGGATAGGTGTTGGGCGGGGTAAGCGCAAACCGGTCGCTATCATCCAGCACGATGCCCGCCTCGGTAGTGTTGCTCACGATGAAGCGCAGGGAATCCAACCGGGCGTAAGCAGCGTATTTTTCATACTCGGTATAAGCGTCCACCGCGTCCGCAACGCTGGTGATCAGACGCGTTTTTTCAACCCTTTGACCATCCTCAAGGCCGCGTAAGAGCACCGTATAGCGGCAATCCTGCTCGTGAAACGCCTGCAGTGAGCCATAGGGAATGGGTTTGACCAGTATAATGCTGCCGCCGAATTTTCCCTGTTCGTTGGCAATATCCAGCATGTAATCCACAAAAGCGCGCAAAAAATTCCCTTCGCCGAACTGCAGCACCTTCACGGGCAGCCGGGGCTTGCCCGAATCCCGGCTTGATAGTCTTTGCATCGTACATCCCTCCCGGTTTCGTCACACTTGGGCGTGCGGACGGTATTGTGTAATCAATTACATTCCTCGCCTTTATTTTACGCCCATCGACGGTTTTCGTCAATTCGCATTTGCAGAAACCTGTTGGCAAATTTCGTCGGTAATAAGCTAAATACCCCATAAAACAACGGGTAGGGATTGTATAATGATATCAATACGATTATAATAATAAAGAATACGAATGCGTAAGCGTTTACAAGGAAAGGGTATTCTATGAACATTTACGATATCTCCGAAAAGGCGGGCGTATCCATTGCCACAGTGTCCCGCGTGCTCAACGGCAGTAGCCGCGTAAGCCCCAAAACACGGGAACGCGTGTTGGCAGTGATGGCGCAGCAGGGTTATGTACCTAACGCATTCGCGCGCGGATTAGGCCTGAAAAGTATGAAAACCATCGGCCTTCTGTGTCCCAACGCGAGCGATTCGTATCTGGCGCAGGCGTTGAGTTATCTGGAGCGAGCCTTCCGCGGGAACGGGTACGACTGTTTGCTTTGCTGCACCGGCAAGAAGCTGCTTGACCGCACCAAAGGTGTGGAGATGCTGCTGAGCAAGCACGTGGATGGCATTGTGCTTATGGGGTCCACCTTTGTGGAGGAGGACGATGCAGGCAATAATTATCTGCGCTGCGCTGCCGCCCAGATACCGCTGGTGTTGCTGAACGGCTCCTTCGCCTTCGATAACGTCTACTGTGTGCTATGCGACGATTACCATGCTACGCTGGAGGCTACCCAAAGCCTGCTGGATTCGGGACGCCGGAATATCCTGTACCTTTACCACAGCAGTAATTTCAGCGGTAAAAAGAAGCTGAACGGATACAAGGCAGGGCTGCAAAGCCGGGGCATACCCGTGCGCGATGAACTGATCCGCTTTTACACTGAAGATAAGCTGAACGTACCCGACGTGCGGGATTTTATCCTCGCTATCGATCGGGAGGGCGTGGCTTTCGACGCAGTGCTCACCTCGGAGGACGTGCTTAGCGTCGGCGCGGCCAAGTACGCGCGCGTCGCGAATCGCAGCGTCCCGGAAAGCCTGTCGATCATTGGGTATAACAACTCCAATTTCTGCCTGTGCTGCGAACCGGAGTTGACCAGCGTGGATAATAAACTGGAATCCCTGTGCAATCAATGCGTTTCCACCATGCTAAACGTGCTCGCCGGGCAGGAGTCTCCGCAAAAATCTTTGTTCATGGGAGAATTGGTCAAGCGTGGCAGCACTCTGTAAATTACCCGCTCTATAATCCATCTCGCCCTCCCGTTATGCGCCGGGAGGGCACTGCTTTTTCTTCTCGACAATAAAGCGGTTATCCGTGCTTCACAGCAGGCGGCGGCGGATATCGCCGGTGGGCACTGGTAAGCCCAGTTGCTTGCGCTTTCCAAGCAAACGCTGCTTAAGAAGCGCTTTGTAAACCGTTGCGCGAGCCCATGCGCTTGCCAGAACGCCCCGTGCATGCTACAATATTCTCTATGGAATCGCGGCCGAAAGCCGCGCGGTTAGGAGCATACGGCATGAAAAAAGTCGTTATCATCGGGGCGGGGCCGGCGGGGTTGACCGCGGCGTACGAGCTTTTAAAAAAGCATTCGGGCTATGCGGTAACGGTGCTGGAAAAGTCCCAGGGCATCGGCGGCATCAGCAAAACCGTTCGCTGCGGGGGTAACCGCATGGATATCGGCGGCCACCGCTTTTTCAGCAAAGACACAGCTGTGATGGATTGGTGGCAGGAGGTCATGCCCCTGCAGGGCGCGCCCGCGCTGGACGACCGGATTTTGCAACGGGAGGTTCCGCTTGCGCCGGGCGGCCCCGACCCGGAGACAACCGACCGCGTAATGCTTACACGCAACCGCGTCAGCCGTATCTACTATCAAAAACACTTTTTCGATTATCCCGTCAGCCTCAAGTGGACGACGCTCAAGGCCATGGGTCTGGGCACGACGCTCGCGGTCGGGTGCAGTTACCTGAAATCCGTCGTTCACAAACTGCCGGAAACATCGCTGGAGAACTTCTACATCAATAGCTTCGGACGCAAGCTTTATACCATGTTTTTTGAGGGCTATACCGAGAAGTTGTGGGGCCGCCACCCGCGGGAGATCTCCGCGGAATGGGGCGCGCAGCGTACCAAGGGACTGTCTATCCGCGAAATCCTTAAGGATATGGCCCGTAAGCTGACGATGAGCCCGGAATCCCGCAAAAAAAAAGTGCAGACCTCGCTGATCGAGGAATTCCGCTACCCCAAGTTCGGCCCCGGCCAGCTGTGGGAAGCCGTCGCCGAAGATGTGCGGCGGGCGGGCGGAGAAATACGAACCGGGTGTGAAGTAACCGGCGTGGAGTCCGCAAATGGTCAAGTTCAGGCCGTGCGCTGCCAGGCAAACGGCGTAGAGGAGCGGCTGGAAGGCGACGCATTTTTCTCTTCCATGCCCGTTAAAGACCTGATCAACGCCATGAAGGCCGTTCCCGCCGACATCCGTTCGGTGGCCAACGGTCTGCCGTACCGGGATTTTGTGACCGTCGGCCTGCTGGTAAACCGCCTGAACCTGCAAAACAAGACGCAGTTAAAAACCCTGGGTAACATCGTGCCCGATTGCTGGATCTACGTGCAGGATACCAACGTGAAACTCGGACGTATCCAGATTTTCAACAACTGGTCGCCTTATATGGTAGAAGATCCGGAGCACACGGTTTGGGTCGGGCTGGAATACTTCTGTATGGAGGGCGACGAATTTTGGAACCTGCCCGCGGAAGAGTGTGTGCATTTCGCGGCGGACGAACTGACGATCATGGGGCTCATCGGCGGCCGCGGCGACGTGCTGCAATCACACCGTGAGCGTGTGCAAAAAGCCTATCCCGCGTATTTCGATACCTATACCCAGCTCGGGCGGGTGGTAGAATACCTGGACGGTTTTAAAAATCTTTATTGCGTCGGTCGCAACGGCCAGCACCGTTATAATAACATGGATCATTCCATGGCAACCAGTTTCGAGGCTGTGCGCAATCTGACGGAAGGCATCTCCACGAAGGAGAACATCTGGAACGTGAACACCGAAAAGGAATATCATGAGGAGAAGTGAGTTCCGCGCCTGATGGCGCGGCCAAAGGGCTTTGAGCCCTTTGGAATCCCAGAGGCAGGGTATGCGCCCTGCGAGGCGCAAGTATATCGCACCTGTGGGTGCGAGCAGCGGGCTACGCCTGCGGGCGTACCAAAGGGCTTTCCGCTCGCCCTTTGGTAACCTTCGGGGTCGCCTTCTTACACGGCGGGTATAGCGTGAGGGGTCGCCTTTGAAGTACAGGATAGTCGTCCGGTCATACCGCGATTGTCCGCACAGCCCTAACGGGCGTGCATACACGCGGTACGCCCAGCCGACAAGCCTGTCCTCCATCAGTGCGACCTCTCGCGCTTCCCGCCTGCTTGTTTCAAAGGCGACAGGGAAAAGCACTATCCGTGTAGGATGATATTCATTTTATAATTAGCAGACTGATTATTAAAGATGCCTGTTTTGATAGGCATTTTTTTCGCTTGCAGATTGTTGCTTGAGGGGCGCACTGCTCCCTGACAGGAAGCAAGCGTCCGAAGGTTTCCAAAGGGCGAGCGGAAAGCCCTTTGGTGCGCCCACAGGCGCATACCCATATAAATAATAAAAGGGAATTACTGGTATGACGGAGAATAGAAAAGTGAACTTCTGATTGCCACGAGTAAATTTATTTTGAGGGGATGCTAGACAGTGTGGACACGAGATCAAACGAGCACCTTAACCCACAATGCAATGCATCTAATTTGCACTGCAGCAATGAATGAAGAAGTATTCTTTGCGTATCGAGTTGCAATTCCCCGCCACTGTTTGAGGTGAAGAAACGC
>JAJFVI010000175.1 GCA_021371895.1 Eubacteriales bacterium
TCCTGCTTTTGGGAAAAATGGTGCCTGCTACGGTGTGGAGGCACGTCTTTTGCAGTGCGGGCAGGAGGTTATGCGCGTTTCCACCGCCGTGAACATTGGCGGGAATGTGGTGCGCTATGGCTTTTTAAGCGATTTCTTACCGGAAGACGACACGGATATAGCCTGTCTTGCGAAATACCATATCGATCATGTACAGTTTTACGATTGGTCGTATCGGCATGATACGCTGGTACCCCCAACGGACGAGTTTACGGATATGATGGGCAAACGTAACAGCTTGCCTGTGATTCGGAAAAAGATTGCGGCATGTCATGAGCATGGGATGCTGGCGATGGCTTATGGCGCGGTGTATGCCTCCAGCCGAAACTTTTGGGAAGATCACCGCGACTGGGGTTTGTACGCAGGGGAAGACAAACCCATGATTTTTATTGGCACCTTTTACTATATGGATATTACCAGCCTATGGCGGGAGCATCTTTTTAAACAATACATAGAAGCTGTGGAGCGTGTCGGGTTTGATGGCATCCATATGGATACCTATGGCGAGCCTAAACACGCGCTAAGCAGCATGGGCGAATCACGCGACCTCGAACAGGCTTTGCCAGCGCTGATTGCGGATGCAGATGATGCATTCCGCAAGGCGGGGCACACGCCGCACTTGATATTTAACAACGTTGGCGCATGGCCAGTACAGGCAACGCGCAATGCGCCACAGGATGCCGTGTATATGGAGCTGTGGTTTCCGATGGATCGCCTGCGACATCTTCGCGAGGCGGTCCGTATGGCAAAGCCAACCGATAAAGCCGTTGTGCTGGCGGCGTATCCGGCGCCTTTCCGCACAGAGTCATCCATCCGTGCGCTGTATGGCGAGTTGATCACATCGTTCGCCATTGCGTTATGCGGCGCAACGCAGCTCTTTTTAGGCGAAAAGGATGCCGTGGTTACGCAGGGGTACTATGCTGATTATGCAAAGCTTTTGCCATGGCAGGCTGCAAAAATAAAAGCCTATCAGGACTTTTTTGTGCGGTATCAGGAGCTGCTTTTCGATCCTGCGCTGAAGGATGTGTCGCTTACCCATTGTGGCGGCGATAACCGTGGGTTTGCATGTGATGTGCCCTATTCTGTGGAAGCCGAACCAGACAAGCTGTGGCTTACCTTCCGTGAAGATGGGGATCGAAAGCTGATTGGGCTAATCAACCTTTGTGGAAACCTTGAGGACAGCTGGAACCGTGGTAAAGACAAACCCACTTTGCTGGAAAATATTATACTGCATATTTTGCTTTTAAAACCGGTGCAAAATGCGTGGCTCGCCACACCGGATGAGGAGTTGGGGGGCGCTTCCGCCCTGGCATGCAAATGCACGCAAACAGAGCTGGGTATAGATGCACAGCTTGTGATACCCCGCTTGGATACCTGCGCGCTTGTGTGGCTGTAATCCCATTTCCCCTGCCGCAGACTGGCCGTTTCCCTCGGTCACACCATTGCCAGTTTCAGTAGCAGCATCTGTGGGCATAGGATGAATCGTTTGCATGGGAGAATCCATGAGCATGCTATAGGTCGGTGTTGCAGCGACGCAACCGTCGTCTGGGCTGATGATTCTTCAATCGGAGCCCGGCTTGTCGAGTATCAGTCCACTATAATGTTATTCAAGAATTTCTGAAGTGAAAGTGGTTGCGCCCTTACACGATTCACCGTTTCAGAATGCACTCACCTGCTGATTGTATCAAGAAGATAAGCATCTTCCCTAAAAGAACGTCAATCTCGTTACGAGGATGGGGTTCTTTTTGTTTAGGTGGAAAACATTGTATATAAGGGTTACCGGCTTTCGATAGCTGCCGGGGCTCCTTTAAAGGTGGATTTCGGGCGTGCTTGAGAGCCAGATTTTACCTGCGTGTTTTGCACTCTTACACGTTTGCCTGGAAAGGGTGCATTGGGGGTGCGCGAAGAAATTACTTCAAAAAAAGTAGCGGTGGCAAGCATTATCAAACTTCTGGTGCCGGAGGTATCCTTTATACACAGAAACGCCTTCACAAATGCAGTAAGCAGGGCAATCACAAATCCTGTCTTTGATCTATATCGCCTGCAGAATCATCACATGGCATTAATGCTTACAATGACTGTTTTGCGCTCTGTGAATCCCATATGAAGGTTTTCATACGCTTTTAATCACCTTATAGTCAATATCCCATTGAAATAAGCTGCGCAACGTAGATAATGGAAAAGACAAGCACCAAACACCCATGCCCTCTTTGACGGAAAGGATAGAACACATGACAGCCGTTTTTGACCTGACAGCATACCTGAATCAGGGAACGGAGCAACTCGTACAGGACATCCTGAAAGCAACGCTGCGCAACCCAAAGGAGGCGGCCTTCCTGCGCAGATACCACGCCGCCCAGCGGGGCACGGAAAAGCGCCGCACAGCGCTGGAAGCGGAAGGCCAGCATATCCCAATGTTCCTGATCGCGAGCATTACCAATGCGTGCAACCTTTTCTGCAAAGGCTGTTATGCACGCGCTAACGGGCAGTGCGGCCAGACCAGCACCGAACCTCTGCTGGACGCAAAGCAGTGGGACGGTATTTTTTCCCAAGCCGAGGAGGCTGGTATACCGTTTATACTGCTGGCGGGCGGCGAGCCCATGATGCGGCCGGATGTGCTTCGTGCGGCTGCGGAGCATAAGAGCATCCTGTTTCCGATCTTCACCAACGGCACGCTCATCGACAAGTCGCTGCTTGCGCTGCTTGACCAGCACCGAAACCTTGTGCCGGTCGTAAGCCTGGAGGGCGGCGAGTCGGCAACAGACAGGCGGCGAGGCGATGGCGCATATCGCCATGCACAGGCTGCGCTTCATAACCTGTCCGACAATAAACTGCTGTTTGGTGTGTCACTGACGGTCACAACCGAAAACCGGCCGGAGGTCATGTCTGCCGATTTCATGCAATCCCTGTACCAAGAAGGTTGCAGGCTCGTATTCTTTATCGAGTATGTGCCAGTCGCGCCAAACACCGAATACCTTGCGCCGGACGACGCGGAACGGCTCGTGATTGAGGAAGCGCAGGATTCTTTACGTGCCCGTTTTACAGGGATGGTGTTCCTCTCATTCCCGGGAGACGAGAAGCACATGGGCGGCTGCCTTGCGGCGGGGCGGGGGTTCTTCCACATCAACGCGCACGGGGCTGCCGAGCCATGCCCGTTTTCTCCCTATTCGGACATGAATCTGCGCGATCACACGCTGCTGGAGGTGCTTCATTCCCCGTTCTTTCGGCTGGTGCGTGATCTGAATGCGCAGGGTAGGGCGCACATGGGCGGTTGCGCATTGTTTGAAAATGAAGCGCAGGTCAAGGCGCTGCTCTTTCCTCAGAAGGCATAAGGCAGGTTTCTTTTCGAGATGGAGCATGATTGTCTGCACATGAGGGCTGCATAGCGATATGGCTACGGGAAGGTCCCCTTGGCTGGTGGCGTTGAACGCTTGTCCGGAGTACGTGGAGGCGGTATTCGTGTTGCAAAAAGAGGTCATGCTCCAAAACCTAGCCAAATACCAAGAGGGATGGGGCGACCGCATTGCGTGCATTTTCGTACTTGGCATCGATTTCGGCACCCAAAGCCAAACCTCTATTTGCAAACAGATGATCGAAGCTATCCACCTTGTGAGCAGCAAGGTGAATAGCTTCGATCATCTGAAGCAATATCACGCATCTTTTGCCGGATATGGTCAACATGCGTGCGGATATCGTGAATATCGACAATAGGGTGGATTTCGATATGAGTATGGCGCTGGGGCGCGGGAAGTGCTCGCGGGTACATCAACCCCGCCGGCATCATTTTACAGGGTTCCGTAGTGATGCGGAAGAAGCGACTCGCTTTCGCCTGTCACATGGCACACCCATGTTTTTCGTTAGCAGTAGCTACAAGATACCCCAAATGACCCTTTTACTGTATATCGCGGCCATTGACCGTGTGCTGCGCGTCGAAGCCGCGAAAGCATGGCCGCAGGCGCGGGCCTGCCTCGGCGCGCTGGTTTCGCCTTAGGCGTACAGCAAAAAAGGAGCGCGCCGGCGGGCTGCATTTATACCGTCGCCCCAAGCGCCATGCGCCGCCATGCAGGCAAACCGTTTTAATGGCGGAATTGGCTGGGTGTAATCCCCGTGATGCGCTTGAACACCTTGCAAAAGTAGCTTTGATCCGCAAAGCCCATCGACAGTGCAATCGTCGCCAACGGGAAATCCGTGGATACCAGCAAGCGCTTGCTTTCCTCCACGCGGATGCGGCATAACTGCTCGCGGAAGGTTACTCCAACCACATGCTGGAACAGCGTGGAAAAATAGTTAGGGCTCAGCCTGACCTCTGCCGCCACCATGGTCAGCGTTAAGGGCTGCGCATATCGCTCGGCCATGACGAAGAGCGCTTCGCGGATGTACGCGTTTCCCTGGTTGGCGTTGTTGAACATAGCGCTCATAAAACTTTCCACCACATCCTGCAGAAGGAAGCACAGGCTTTCGATGGTATGGTTCTGGTTCATCATCAACAAAAACTGGCTGTTGAGCTGATAGATGCTATCCGCTTTTGCGCCGCCCTCCATGGATACGCGTGAAAGTAACGTGGTAAGCTCAATGGCGCGCGTGCGCACGGATTCCAACTTGCCGCCCTCGCTGAAAAGCACATAGCCAAGCAAATCATTCAGCAGTGCTTTGGACTGTTTCACGTTGCCCGTTTTCACCTTGGTCATCAGTTCAGTTTCCTTTTGGTACAGGTAACTTTGCGTGGGCGAGATGCCCTGCTCCTTGTACATTTGGATGGTCTCGTTGATGCGGGACTGCTGATACAGCTTCTGCTGACTTTGCAAAAGAAGCGCGCGCTCGGTCGGTAAAAGCGGCTTGAGCAGGTGGTCGATGAGGCGGCTTAGATGATTCACCCGCGCGGGCGCGATCACCTGCAAACTCCGCAACTCGTCATACAGCTCAAGCGAAAATGCGGGCGAGAGTCCGTAGCTTTCCGCTACGCCGCTGACCAGCGTGCTGTCCGGTACGTCCATTAAAAAAGGGCCAATGATGATGCACCCCAGCAGTTCCCCATGGCTTTGCAGTGGAAACGCAATGTGGTTGAGGTTTGCATGGCAGGTAAAAATATAAGTTTCGCCCAAAGCCTGCGAACGCTGTCCGGCCTTGAGGTGCATCTGAAGGCACTCACCGTTTGTAAAAATATTATTTTTGAGTAACGCGCAATAGCGAGTCGATTCGCCAAACGACTGGAGCAGCTTCCCGCTTTCACTGATGAGCTGGATGGGCAACTCAATAAAGGAATGAAGCGTTTCCAGCACATCATGCAAGCGCTCCTCGCTCACCAGCGTGAAAATAGCCACGGCCAATATCTTCACCACCAAATTACAAAATAGCGTATATTATTACTATTCTTATCCCGTAGAAACCATTATACTGAAGCCATAGCGAAAATGCAACAGGAGGAAATCACAATGGACATGCAGGAAATCTCGCTAAAGCTTCAAGCCGGCAAGGCGAAGGAAGTAAAGGCGCTGGTGCAGCA
>JAJFVI010000001.1 GCA_021371895.1 Eubacteriales bacterium
CGCATGTTGCCGCCGCAGCCCCAGCTTTCGTTGCCTACGCCGAAATACTGGACGCCGAAGGGCTCTTGCTGCCCGTTTTGGCGGCGCTGCTCCACCACGGAGGAATCCCCGTCGCTGTTTAAGTACTCCACCCACTCGGCCATTTCGCGCACGGTGCCGCTGCCCAGGTTGCCGTTTACGTACGGTTCGCACCCAAGTTGCCGGCACAGGGCGATAAATTCGTGCGTGCCAAAGGAATTATCCTCCACGACGTGACCCCAGTTGGTATTGACCATGCGCTTGCGTTCCGCCCTGGGGCCGATGCCGTCGCGCCAGTGATACTCGTCCGCAAAGCACCCGCCCGGCCAGCGCAGCACGGGGATTTTGATGGCGCGCAGCGCCTGTACCACGTCGCTGCGCATCCCGTCCACGTTGGGAATGGGGGAATCCTCCCCCACGAAAAAGCCCTGATAGATGCAGCGCCCCAGATGTTCGCTGAAATGTCCGAAAAGATTCCGGTTGACGGTACCCACGGAACGGCGGGTGTTGATGATGATCTCAGCCATCGTGACGTCTCCTTTGATTCGTGGTTTATGTTAGCCTATCGTTCGCTGTGCAGTTATTGTACCATGAAACAGTTGTCTGCGCTACGGTTTCGAAGCAACCGACAGAATCTACATCTATGGGTGGTGTCGGAGGGTCGCAACCCTTTGACTCAATTCGTATCGTCCGGCAAAAACGGGCGTGCGGGTAGTTTACGGCAAAGCCGTATACATTTCCCGCAACTCAAAAAAGTGGCCTGAACACTTTTTTGATATACTTGCGCAAACGGATTTTCCCTCTTGTCGGATGGACAAAACGGGCGTATCTTGGATACGATATGAGATCGTTTGTCATTTATCCGCACGCGGCGGTGTAAAGGAGAAGGGAGTCGGATAACCATGCAAATTTCGATTCATGAGAACGGATTACAGCTGGATATTCTGGTTACGCCGGAAGGCGACGTGCGGCTGTGGAACTGCGGATTGAGCGAAACGCCCATGCGGGAAGACAGCCGTTGGATGCGGCTTTTAGCATTGCAGGCGTCCGGATACAACCAGGATGATAATTGCGGCTCCAAGCATACGGGCACCCAGCCCGGCAGTCTGCTGCGCTATGCCGGGCATACCGTTTCCCGTAACGTTTGGGGCACCAAGCTGGAAGTGCGCCAGCAAGGGAGCGGGCTTACGGCGGTCAGTCACCTGCAGCTTTACGACGGGCTTGCGGTGCTTAAAAGCTGGACGGAGCTGGTGAACGCGGAAACGGCCGAGACCCTTACGGTGGAATACCTTTCCTCCTTCGTGCTCACCGGGATCGGGCACGGAGAGCGGGCCGCGAAGCGCGCGGATCATACCGTGCATATTCCCCACAGCACGTGGTACGGCGAAGCGCAATGGCAGACACGCACCCTGAAGGAGTATGGCTACGCACCTTACTTTAGCGAGGACAACCGGTTTTCCATGAAGCGTGTCGCGCTATCCTCCACCGGCACATGGCCCGCGGGCGAGCATCTGCCCATGGGCGCGTTTACCGATGCCGAGGGCAGCGGCACCATGACCTGGCAAATCGAAACCGCCGGCTCCTGGAACTGGGAGATTTCGGACAGCGAGGGGCTTTTATACGTGGCGCTCTCCGGCCCTTCCCTGCAGGAAAATGGGTTTGCCAAGCCCCTTGGGCCGAGCGAACGCTTTGTGTCCGTCCCCTGCGCGGTCGCGTGGGGGGAGGATTTCGGGCAGACGATCCAAACGCTGACCCGCTACCGCCGCCGCATCCGCCGCCCCAACGAGGATAACGCCCACCCCAGCGTGATCTTTAACGATTATATGAATTGCCTCTGGGGCGATCCGACCACCGAGAAAGAAATCCCGCTCATCGAGGCGGCGGCGAACGCCGGCTGCAAATACTACTGTGTGGAT
>JAJFVI010000023.1 GCA_021371895.1 Eubacteriales bacterium
GCCACGTGCCCCTGCGCCAGATCAAGTACATGGATATAATCGCGCACGCCCGTACCGTCCGGGGTGGGATAATCATCGCCGTATACGCGCAGTGTGGATAATTTTCCGCTGGCTACTTGCGTCACGTACGGCATTAAGTTGTTGGGGATTCCCACGGGATCTTCGCCGATCAAGCCGCTTTCGTGCGCGCCGATGGGATTAAAGTATCGCAGTAGCGCCACCGACCAGTTTGGATCGGCATAGGCCACATCGGTCAGTATCCGCTCAATCATGTATTTCGTCCAGCCGTAGGGGTTGGTGCAGCCACCGGTAGGCATATCTTCCGTAAGCGGCATGGTTTCCACGGTTCCGTACACGGTGGCCGAAGAACTGAACACAAAGCGGCTCACCCTATGCCTGCGCATCACTTCGCACAGGGTAAGCGTGCTGTCCAGATTGTTACGGTAGTATTCCAGCGGCTTGCCTACGCTCTCTCCGACCGCCTTGAATCCCGCGAAGTGGATAACGGCGTCGATGGAATGGGCGCAAAACACCTTTTCCAGCGCCGCAATGTCGCAAGCGTCCAGTTGATAGTAACATACAGGTTTGCCGGTGATCGTCTCCAGCCGCCGGATGACCTCCACAGCGCTATTGGAAAAATCATCGACGATGATCGCTTCGTATCCGGCTTCAACCAGTTTAACATAGGTATGCGAGCCGATAAAGCCCGCGCCGCCGGTGAGTAAAATCGCCATGCTTGCGCCTCCCGAGGGAACAAACCCCTCTAACAATTGATACGCGCCGCCGCGGGATTAAAAAAGTTTCTGCGGATAATCGCCCTGTGCGTGCATTGTTTGGAGCTGCTGCTGCACGAAAGGTTTATCTTCCTTGTAGGTCACGCCGAACCACGCCGCGTCGGTGGTGAGCATATCCACGGTGAGGCCATCTTCGTGCATGGCTTCGTCCACAAGCACCGGCAGCACATACTCGGCCTTCAGTTCCTCCGGCGAGAGCGACGTCAGGAATTGCTCGAAGCGCTTTTGCGCCACATCAAAGATCCAAGGCGTGAAGCCAAACATATTCATGCTGACCAGACTGTTGGGGTCCAGCACCACACCATCCGGATTAGCGTTGGTATCGCGGATGGTTCCGTCCGGGAAAGGCATGATCTTATAGGTTTCAGTCACGCTTTTCAGCTTGCCGTCCGCCGTGGTCGCGCATACGCCGCGCGTTACGTGGCCGTTCTCGCTGACGGTGTTTTTAAGGTAATAGCCGACCATGCAGGCATGTTTTCCCTTTGGGAGCGTTTCCATATGATCGCCGATGATGCCATAAGGCGCGCGGCCATAATAATCGTCGGCGTTAATTACGGCGAAAGGCTCGTGAATCACATCTTTGGCGCACAGCATCGCGTGCACGGTGCCGAAAGGCTTCACGCGTCCCCCCGGTTTGCGGTACCACGCGGGCAGGGATTCAAACTCCTGATACACGTATTCCACCTTAATTCGACTGCTCAGCGCATCCCCCACCATATGGCGGATCAAGGGTTCAAAATCGCGCTTGATAATGAAAACCACTTTGGTAAAACCTGCCTGCAGCGCATCGTAAACCGAATATTCAAACAGCATCTCACCGTGAGGACCCATACCGTCCACCTGCTTATTGCCGCCGTAGCGGGAACCCATGCCTGCCGCGAGAATTAAAAGCGTCTTATCCATCTTGTTCAAACCTTTCTTTCATAATCTGTTGCGTCGCTTACAGCGCTACGCGCGAATCGGCGCACGGCTCCCGGGTTTCCGCTTCCAGCGGCGTTACAGCCGCCTCCGGTTTGGCGCGCACCCCTGCGAAATCGTCCTCAGAGGTCGTTCCTTCAGGCTTTCCCGTTTCCGGCACCCATGCTGCGGTTCGTTCGCCCTCATCACGCTCCGGATGCTCTCCCTTGCCCGCCGATGCTGCCGCGTATGGGGCAGTTTTTTTTCCCGCGGTGCGCATTACAGGGCAGAGGGAGTTCTTGTGCAAGTGGAAACCTTCGGTGCTGTCCCTTCGGAAAAAGACCGTCGCGGTGCGCAGAATCATCTTCGTGTCCAGCATCAGTGAGAAATTTTCAATGTAGAACAGATCCAGAATCACCTTGTCCCGCGGGCTCGTGTTGTATTTACCGTCGATCTGCGCCATTCCCGTAAGCCCGGCTTTCATCTGATTGCGGTACTCAAACTCGGGCACCTCCTGGGTGTAGCGATCAACGTTTTCCAGCATCTCCGGCCGCGGGCCGACAATGCTCATGTCCCCGATGAGGACGTTAAAAAGCTGGGGCAATTCATCGATACGGTATTTGCGCAGCAAGCGTCCCACGGTGGTAATCCGCCCGTCGTTTAAGCAGGCTGATTGAGCCGCCACATCACACGCGCCCTGGTACATGGTGCGGAATTTGATAATTTCAAACTCTTTGCCGCCAATGGT
>JAJFVI010000176.1 GCA_021371895.1 Eubacteriales bacterium
TTTGCTTATAATGTTCAGTGCCGTTGCGCCATCTGTTTTCGGCATCAGAATCGCAAACTCATCTCCGCCGATTCTTGCCACCGTATCTTCGTTTCGGCAACAACCACTGATGATCCTGGCAGCATCAACGATAAGCCTGTCTCCTTCTGCGTGGCCAAAGGCGTCGTTGATCAGTTTCACACCGTTAATATCTCCCATAATAACCGATAACGGCAACTGGCTTGGATCATCTATGCGTTTCAATTCCGCCTCAAAATACCTTCGGTTATATAACCCCGTCAGAAAATCGTGATTACTTAAGTGGAGAAGTTCTACTTCCGCTTCTTTCTTTTCCGTAATATCGTTGGAGAAGCCAAGATATCGGTTTTCGGATAGTTTCACCGCGTCTACGATCCACCACCGTATCGAACCGTTTTGGTGAACATATTGCAGTTCAACGCTCATGTTGCCCGTACTTATCAGCTTTTTGAAATTGTACAGGGCTGTTTTGAGCGACTCTTGTGCCGTAATGTCCCTGATAGACATCGTAAGAAGCTGCTCTCTGCTATAGCCTGTGATCACGGAAGCGGAATGATTTGCATCAATATAATGTCCATTTTCATTGATAACAAAAACAGCGTAGGGTGCATTTTCAATATAATTGCTGTATCTTTCTTCGCTCTCCTTCAAAGCATCCTCTGCCGCAATGCGCTGTGTCACATCAATAGCAAGATACCCAAATAGTCTTTCGCTGTGATCCGGGGCGTGGATCGGAAAGAGGCGGCTCTCGAAGTATCGCTTGCTTCCTTCATACTCAAATACATCAATGCTTTCCAGCAACGGGTTGTCGTTTGGCGAGTGGGACAAGACATAAAATACCTTTTCCATAATTTCGGGCGGTGCCATTTGGACTATTTCTTTCTCGGGCCAATCTTTTTCCGGCAAGCCCATCATTTCCCTTGCACCAGTCGATACCTCGATGATTTTCCCTTTTTCGTCGATAATCACGATAGGACTGGGGCTGTTGTTGAGGAGGGATTGAAATCTGAGCAAAATTTTCTTTGTCTCTTCTTCCGCCTGCATGCGTTTCGTGACATCAGAAAAGGTACAGGCAAATTGATTTGGCGAGGGTTGATAAGCACAGACCTCAAAGTATTGATCCGTAGAACGGGTATAATTCTCAAACCTTATTGGTTGGCCGGTTAGCGCAACTCTTCCGTAGGTATCAATCCAGTACTGCTCTGTATCAGGCAGAACCTCCATAACCGTTTTGCCTAGAATATCCGCAGATTTGAGGCCGGTCATTTGTTCAAAAGCTGCGTTTATTGTCAGGAACCGATAATCCACCGGTTTCCCCTGATCATCGCAAATAATCTCATGGAGCGCGAAACCGTCCACCATTTCCCGGAATAACAGCTGATAGTTCTGATTGGCCTTTCGTTCGGCTGAAATATCCTGAAAAATGGTATATACTTGATAAGGTGTGGTCGCCCCTCGGCGAAATAATGGAATCGCATTAATGGAGAGCCAGACACGATCGTTGATCATCGGCTGAAAAACACCTAAGATATAGGGCCCAAATGGTTTCCCGGTTCGTAAAGCAATCATTGACGGATGCTCTGATCCCGTTACTTCTGAACCATCTTCGTTTATTGTTTTCCAGTCAAAATCCATGGGGGTTTTCTCCTGCATTTGGGCATAGGTAAGCCCTAAAATGTGCTCGGCTGCAGGATTTGCTGATAGAATGGATCCATCGG
The DNA here is from genome assembly GCA_021371895.1 of Eubacteriales bacterium. Classification (GTDB taxonomy): domain Bacteria; phylum Bacillota; class Clostridia; order Christensenellales; family Aristaeellaceae; genus CAXXOK01. The sequence continues at coordinate 1,737 of JAJFVI010000176.1, forward strand.
CTGCCTGATAAACAACACCCTGTGTCATTGACTCAAAAAGACGACGGTATTTCTCTTCGCTCTTGCGCAGCTCTTCTTCCCCCATTTTTTGTTTTGTGATGTCTTGCAAAATGCAATGGGTCTGTTTAAACTTGCCGTCAATACCATACCCTATTTTACCTTCGAATGCGATAAAAACCAATTCCCCGCTTTTGTGCAGCATCTCAAATTCACTATGGATTTGACCTTGTGTTTTGAATATCAGGAACCTCTCGCGAAATGCTTCTCTGTAAGCCGGAGAAAGAAAGTCGCCAAACCATTTGCCGACAACTTCGTCTCGTGAGTAGCCCAGTGTATCCAACCATTGCTGGTTTACTTCCATAAAATTGCCTTCAAAATCCAACGATTGATACCCAAGCGGTGCTTTATCGAATAAGGCTCTAAACCGTTCCTCGGATTGCTTTAGTTGCTCTTGCACATTTTTATACTGCTGCTGACGCATTAACAGCAGGCTGAGTAAGACGGATGCGACAGGATAAATGAGCATTACCGGCACAGCAATCGCACGAAAAACAGCCAGATTTTCTGGATAAGGGATCAGAAACGTACACACAAGCATAACCGCGTGGACGGATATGCTCATGAGGAAAATACTGATGCCTCGCCATTTCGCTGATTTTGGATATACCCAGCGCCGCCACGCCAGTCCAATCAGGGCGCTGGAAATAATAACAGCAATCCCTTGCAACATGCCGTCTCCGCCGATGCTCAGTCTGAAAACGGCCGCTATGGCTGCAACAATGACCGTTGGAACAAACCCAAAGATCAGGGCGGTCATGCTGATGAGAATAGAGCGGGTATCATAAATGATGCCCGGCTGAAACGTAAAAGGTATGTTCATGACAACGATGCAGATCACGGCTATCATAAACCCGGCGAATACCTGCTGCATTCGCCGGTATTTGGATGGCAACAGGTAGGTTACTTCGAAAACAACGGACAAGCCCAGCAAGACTGCAGCATTGTTGCATAATGCAATCATTACGGTATGATCCATGCACATCTTCCTTCCTGTTGCCTTACGTGAAATTTCAATGCCGCTGCGGCCTTCGGAACTGTCGCAAAGCGCCGTTGAGGGTAGTGGCACTAGACTGACTTGTGAGGTTAGTTTTCTTTTTTGATTATAGCAACTACTGCCGAGCAAATCAATCAATACCGAAGGAACTAAATGACAATTCTTACGCCATATCAAAAACGTTCATTCAGTAGACAGTTTTTCAACCTTCGTTCAGAGGAAAGACACATGGGTGCCGACATGGAACGGTCTGTTCTGCGACAGCTATGTCACAATAATGTCAACTAAAGTCCTGCCTTGAAAGCATCCATATATGCAAGAAAAGGGGATGCTTTTTAAAACTCTCATCAAGAAAAGGAGCAGAGTCAAAACAAAGATCAGGCGGACAGATCCGACCGGATCTCCGAAAAGGTAGTCCAGTTATAAAAAGAGAGATGGATTTCCAAAAGAAGTAAGGGGCGGGTTGAAAATGAAGAGGCGGCAGTACACGAAGGAGCAGATTGCCTGTGCGCTCTAGCAAGCGGAATTGGACACGGCGGTGCCGGAGATCTACCGCAAGCTGGGGTTAAGCCGAGCAGACCTTCTACCGCTGGCGAAGCAAATGTGCGGGGATGCTGACCAGCGTACTCGGCGACACCCTCCCAAACAATGCGCCAAGATCAAATATCCTGATCCCTCACAGCCGCTGATTAAACTCGATTTTTTCGGCATTCGGCCCCATGATGGTAAAGAACCGTACGCCATGTTCCCAGAAAGGCAGATAACGTATACTCTCCTCCAGCGGGGTCAAGCCAAGCCGGTGTAATGCGTTCCACGCTTCCTCAATATCCTCCGCCTCCAACGCGATATGGTCTATCGCGCCAGTTTTTCCGGCAGTCTCGTGGCTGCAATAGGCCTCAACTATTAGCCCCATGCCCTGTAAAAAGCATACGGGGGAACCTTCCAGTTCGGTTTGAAAGGCGATTATAAAACCGAGCTGCCGATAAAATGCAATCGTCCCGTCCATATCGCACGTCGGAATGCCGATATGCTGGAGTCCCTTTACGTTGCTATCCATAGCTGCCTCCTTACGGGTGGACGTCGATCAGCACCTTCATGGTTTCTTCACGGTTCGCGTCAATATAGTGGTACGCTTCCAGATAATCCCGGAAAGCAAAATGTTTGCTCATCAGGGGATTGAGCTGTATCTTGCCCGCGTTAACCAAAGCAATGGCCTCCACGTAATCTTCGTGGCGGTACATCATGGTGCTGTTAAGTTCCAGCTCATGATCGTTTGCCAGGGCGAGATCGACCGTCGCCATGTCCGCAAACACCGCCACCAGAATAATCGTCGAGCCCTTGCGTGCATAGCGGATCGCCTGCCCCATGGTTACGTTATTGCCGGCGCAGTCGTAAATGACATCCGCCTTGTCGGGGCCGAAGTCACGCAACATTGCAGCGCCGAAATCCTCCCGTTTGGTGTTGACGCAGTAATCCACCCCACACGTTGCGGCGAGGGATAGCCGGAAATCGCTCACATCGGTGATCATCACAGCCTGCGCACCCATGCTTTTAGCGGCCTGCGCCACCAGATTGCCGATCGGCCCTGCGCCCAGAACCGCGATTTTAAGGCCATGCACATCCCCGGCACGCTTCACGGCATGCACCGCCACGGCCAGCGGCTCGATCATCGCGCCCTGGTCAAAGCTCATCGAATCCGGCAGCAGGGTTACGCGGTCGGCATCCACGGCGAAATACTCACTCGCCGCACCGATGGCCTGAAAGCCCATTACTTTGAGCTTTTCGCAGAGGTTGTATTTACCATGGCGGCAGGGGTAGCATTCGCCACACACAATTTGTGGCTCAACGGTCGCCTTTTGGCCCACATGCATACCTTTGACCGCTTTACCAAGTTCCACGATTTCCCCGGAGACTTCATGCCCCTGCGTCAGCGGAAAAGTGCTGAAGGCATGCTTGCCATGGTACACGTGTATATCGGAACCGCACACGCCGATGCGCATCATCTTGAGTAGCACCTCGTGTTCGCCGCACGTCGGCTTTTCCACCTCGTGAAATTCCAATGCGCCGGGGCCGGTCATAACCTGTTGCAGCATAACGGGTGACCATCCTTTCCTCAATAAAGTATGATCTGATGGACGCCTTCCAAACGGAAGCGCCGGAGCTGTACGGAATCGGGAGATAACCTGCGGCAAACCGCATCGGGCTGCACGCCGCCGTTGGAAACGGTAAACCAGCCGCTTTCCAGCAGGCAGGCGCCCTCCTTCGTGGTTATGGCCATCAGTCGCGCGGGTATTATAACCCCGAGAGGTTCCGCGCTGTCCAACTTCCAGCCGCAGGCACCCAAACCACACCCGTTGGCGGGTTGGCGTGCGTGCGGAAGCTTCTTCGTCGGTCAGGCATGCCTGTCTGTACGGAAATGTTTTCATACCTTTAATGTTTGTCGTGATTTCTACAGGCAGGTATAGGCTCCATCCACAATCACGTCACTGCCGGAAGTGTACCCGGATGCCGGACTTGCCAGATACAGCAGCGCGGGGAGCAGTTCTTCCGGTTCGCCCATCCGATGCAAGGGAATCAGCGGCATCCACGCGTCCTTCAATTCTTGCGGCGTATCTACGGACATCGGCGTTGCAATGTAGCCGGGGCTCAGGCTGTTAACACGAATCCCGTAAGGAGCCCACTCAACAGCCAACGATCTGGTCAGGTGGATCACACCCGCCTTGGACGCGTTATAGGACGCTTGCCACTGCGGGATATTCACGATAGTGCCGGACATGGATGCCATATTGATGATGCTTCCATGAATTCCATGCGCAATCATCCGCTTCGCAGCGGCGCGCGCAACAATCAGCTCACCTGTCAGGTTCACATCCAGTACACGGCGGAAATCATCGATGCTGGCGGAAAACGTGTCTTCATGGATGCAAATCCCCGCATTGTTGAAAACGACATCCAGCCGACCGGAACGATCGAAAATTTCCTGTATGGCCGCCTCTACATCCGTTTCGCTGGTTACATCTCCCGTTAAGGCGTACGCTTTGCCTCCGAGTGCCTCGATTATGCAGACCGTCTCAGCTGCCTTACTGCGGCTCAGGATATAAACTTCCGCACCTGCTTTCGCAAAACCTGTCGCAGCGGTTTGCCCGATGCCTCGGCTTGCGCCGGTAACCAATACCGTTTTCCCCGACAATCCGAAGGTTTCCTCCAGGTAGGACATGCATATTCCTCCATTCGCATTCACTCTTTGATGAATCCTTATATCTTCGTATGTGTATACTATAGCAGCCAAAGCGAACTTTCAATCCCTTTAATGATTTATTTAGTTGCTGCGTGCGCGGGCAGAGGGGGGAAAGGCTACGGATCCCTCCCCTTCCCTGCTAACGAAAATGAAAACGACACGCATATCATGATGTGTGCGAATCAGGACTTTCTGCATGATTTCAAATGGGTATTCATTGCCCGTCAAATAATCCTCCGCAAACGGAAGCGCTGCGCCGACCGCCGTCGAATCCTGCTTAGCCTTGCAGCAGCTTAAAAAGCCTGCTGCGGGTCCGAAGGGATTGCGCTGCGCCACCTTCGCACGCAGCGTTGGCAGAACGAAAAGAAAAGGGCTGGAGATCGGCCCTCAGAGCGTTGGCAAATCTGTTTCACTTACGGAATGTCATCTTGCTTAAAAAGGCTTGGATGCCGCGAACCAAGCCCGATCAGGGCGGGAGCGTACATGGACGTACGTTACCGCCCTGTCGTGGCGCTGGGCTCAACGTAGACAGTACTTTTTGAGCCAGCTGAGAACTGAAGATCAGCCCTTTTAGTTTGGCGCGTTGGCGGCATCATGGCATGTTTAGAAAATCAGTTCCTTTTCCGCCTCTTTAGCCTCGCAGCGCAGCATCGCCCATTCCTCATCGGTCAGCGCTTCCGCGTAGCACTCATCCGCGTGATGCAGCATGAAGGAAAAGTGCTCGAAGTCACCTGGCGGCACCAGCGTTTGCGCTCCCTTTAGAACAGCGTATTTCATTGCGGCCACACCCAGCGCATCATCGCCCCAGATGGGCTGGCACCAGGATTTTTGGTAAGGTCGCGCCTCCCCCTCCCGCCACTTGCGGCGAACCAGCGACTTCAACGCCAGAAGACCGATGCCCTTTTCCTTGACGGAAACGGAAACGCGATCTCCCCAGCCACGCTGAATGCCCAATGCCCAGTTGAGCGGAAACAGCACCGTGTCAAAATCAAACAAGGAAAGTGCCCGCAGTGCCACATCCTCGTTGTGAGCGGAAAAGCCGATGTTTCGGATGATACCGTCACGTTTCGCCTTGCGTACCGTTTCCATTGCTCCGTCCGGGCCGAAAGCCCGGTCTAGGTCTTCATCCGTTGTCAGCGCATGCAGTTGATAGACGTCGAAATGATCGGTTTTCAGTTTCCTCAGCGAGTCCTCCAATTTCTCCCGGGCGCCCTTCGCGCTGCGCTCCTCGGTTTTACAGGCCAGGAACACATCCTGACGGTAGGGGGCAAGGGCAGGGCCCAGGCGCTCCTCCGCGTTTCCGTAGGTAGGAGCTATATCAAAATAATTAACGCCCGCGTCGATAGCTTCGGCCACATTTCGATTGGCTTGTGCCTGGGACTCGTCCATGTTGATGATGCCCCCGAATACGACAGCCGAAACGCGAATGCCGGTTTTTCCCAGCGGATGGTACAACATACGTTCACCTCCAGTTAGTATTATCATAACACAGAAGCCACCTCCTCTCAAGCCCCTACACCCTTTGGGGTAAAGACGAACGCTCCCTTTTGGAGGCCGATCCCACAGCCTTAGTATTTTCAGTTTGCGTATTTTTTGTCAGAAGAGAAAGTTACTTCATGCACAGAAAGCCCTTGCGCGAAGCAGCGCACTTGAGCGTTTTCTCCGGATAGATGCGATGCCTTCCCATCTGCGAACATTACAAACGGAGTCGCCGGTTCTTTCCATGTTTTTTACTTATTTCGTCCTTGAACACCACCCGACCCCGTGGTACAATGAGCGCTGCATGAAACGGAGGGTTTCCCGGCCCTCCCGGCATGCGGCCATCCGCGTCTGCCGGTAAACCAGCGCAGGCGGCGGGCGAAGACACAGCGGCCCCGTACGGTTGCCGCTCTCCATTGATCGGGAATAGGAGTATTATTGGTATGCTATCGTATAATTATTTGTTGGATATCGCGTTGATTCTGCTTTGCACCAAACTGATGGGCCTGTTTACCCGCAGGCTGCAGATGCCCCAGGTGGTGGGCGCGCTGCTGGCGGGCATCATTCTGGGCCCGGCGGCGCTCAACCTGTTACACGAAACTAGCTTTATCAAGCAGTTGGCTGAGCTGGGCGTGATCATCCTCATGTTTAACGCCGGTCTGGAAACCAACATCACCGAGCTTCGCAAGGCGGGTAAAGCCTCTTTTGTCATCGCGCTCATCGGCGTGCTTGTTCCACTGGTGGGCGGTTTCGGCATCGCGTTCTTTTTCAACCGCGGCGCTCTCCTGCAGGGCAACACCAGCGCATTTCTGCAAAACGTGTTTATCGGCGTCATCCTCACGGCAACCTCGGTAAGCATCTCGGTAGAGACGCTCAAAGAGCTGGGCAAGCTTGATACCCGCGCCGGCAGCGCCATTCTCGGCGCGGCGCTGATCGACGATATCATGGGTATCATCGCGCTGACGATCATCAGCAGCTTTGCAGACGCAAGCGTAAACATCGTTGTGGTTTTGCTGAAAATTCTCCTCTTCTTCGTGTTCATAGCAGTGATCGGCTTCGTTTTCTACAAGTTGTTCACCCTGGCCATCCGCCGCAATAATAACGACCTGCGCCGTTATGTAATCGTGGCGTTCGTGTTTTGCCTGTTGCTGGCCTTTAGCGGAGAGCACTTTTTCGGCGTGGCGGATATTACGGGCGCATACTTTGCGGGGCTCATCATCTGCAACACGCAAAAATCCAAGTATATTGCTTCCCGGTTTGAAACGCTTTCCTACATCCTGTTATCACCGATCTTCTTCGCAAGCATCGGCCTATCTGTGGAATTGCCCAGCATGACGTGGAACATCATCCTGTTTTCCTCGCTGCTTTTAATCGTGGCAATCCTTTCCAAGATCATCGGCTGCGGGCTGGGTGCCAAGATGTGCGGCTATAGCAACGACGAATCCATGCAAATCGGCGTAGGCATGATCTCCCGCGGCGAGGTTGCGCTGATCGTAGCCAACAAGGGCAGTGCCTTGGGGCTGATGAGCAGCGTGTTCTTAGGGCCTACGATCATCGTCGTCATCGTGACCACCATCATCACGCCTATACTGCTCAAAATCGTGTTCAGCCACGAGAAGCACGCCAGCCTCGCTCCAATCGACAGCCCGCTGGTCAAATCCTTCAACGAATCCGAAAAGCTGGAGATGATCGAGCAGCGCATTACCGAAGCGGCGGACGGCATAACATGCGAATGCCCTCCGGTTGGTGCGGAAAAGGAACAGGCGAAATGAGTCCATCACGTCGGCGGAAGATTGAGCCGTCCGCCGGTGTTTGACATTCCGCACCCCGCGCGTTATACTGAACTGACAACCGAATCAGGCACGTGAATGCGCCCAAAGCGCCGGCGGTAACGCCGAGGGAATCGCGGATGAAAATTCCGAGCTATCCCAGTAACCGTGAAGCGGACGAACGAGCACTTATGCCACTGTCGCAAGATGGGAAGGCGCTCCAGTAGGATGAAGCTAAGCCGGGAGACCTGTTCGCGCGCAATCCTCTGGGATTGGGCAATCGCACGAGCCGCAAGGCACGCGCTAGTTGGGCTGTCCCTTGAGGGGACAGCCCTTTGCTATGCCTGTTCGGTAGAAAAGAAAGAGGTGGACTCCTTGGCGAAACGAAAAAACCTATCCCTGGCAGTCGCGTTGACACTGCTCTTCCTGCTGTTCGCCGGCTGCGGATCGGCGATGGCGCAAAGCATAACGGTGACCGATATGAAGGGACGCACCGTAACCTTGAGCGAACCCGCGACGCGCGTGGTGGCGCTGACCCCCGCGGACTGCGAAATCCTGAACGCTTTAGGCGCGGGCGGCACGTTAGTGGGGCGCGGGGAATATTGCGATTATCCCGCGTCGGTGCTTGACGTGCCCGCTGTGCAATCCGGCATGGAAACCAATCTGGAGCAGATCATCGCGCTGAAACCGCAGCTATTGCTGGTGGACACCATGGCGCAAAGCAAGGAGCAGGTCGACCAGTTGGAAGCCGCCGGTATCCGCGTGGTGGTCAGCGAAGCGACTGATATACAGGGCGTATATGACGCCATATCGATGATCGGTACGCTGATGGGCAAGACCGGCGAGGCAGCCGCGCTGGTTGCCGGTATGCAAACGAGCTTTGCCGCCTTGGCGGACGAGGCAGCCGGAAATGGAAAGAGCGTGTACTTCGAGGTTTCCCCGTTGCAGTACGGGCTGTGGACGGCGGGCAAAGGCACCTTTATGGACGAAGTCGCCACGATGCTGGGGCTGGTGAATTGTTTCGCCGACGTGGATGGTTGGGCGGAAATCTCCCAGGAGCAGGTGCTGGAACGCAACCCCGATTACATTGTCACCAGCGCGATGTACTACGGCGACGGCCCCACACCCGAGGAGGAAATCCTCTCCCGCGAGGGGTGGCAATCTGTCACAGCGGTGAAAAACAGCGCCGTGCTCGACTTGCCCAATTACGAGCTCACCCGCCCCGGCCCTCGCCTGGCCGACGGCGCGCAAATGCTCAATGATTTTATACTGGAATCTCTGGGCGAAAAAGCAGCGTCGTAGCGCTGCGCTTTGGGGAAGGGGATTGCAATCCCCTCCCCAACCTTCCCCTGGGGATGGTGCGACATGTCTATTAAATTCAACGCAATTCGATGATTCTCAAGCATTCCAAGAAAGGTACCCGTTTCACTTGGTGTATACTCATCCAATCAAGGAACAGATACCATGACAAACA
>JAJFVI010000060.1 GCA_021371895.1 Eubacteriales bacterium
ATTCGTCCACGGCGGTATGCCCTTCTACCACAGTGCCGTCCACCGGGATGCTTGCGCCGGGTTTTACCACCACGATGTCGCCGATTTCTACCTCGTCGATGGCGATTTCCTTCTCCTCGCCGTTTTGCAGCACGGTGGCGGTCTTGGGCGCAAGCCCCATCAGTTTCTTAATCGCCTCGCTCGTGCGCCCCTTGGATACGGCCTCCAGCGATTTGCCCAGCAGGATCAGCGTGATGATCACGCCAGCCGTTTCAAAGTAGAGGGCTTCCACCGCCGCGAAATGCCCCGCCGCAATCTGGAATACGTTGTACAGGCTATAGCCGAAGGCGGCGGTAGTGCCGATGGCGATGAGTGAATCCATGTTGGGGCTGCGTTGCCACAGCGCTTTGAAGCCAACGGTGTAGAAGCGATAGCCCACGCCGATCACCGGCAGTACCAGCAATAGTTCCGTAAGCGCGTAAAGCAGCGGGTAGCTCATCGGGTTCAGCCCCGCGGGGAAAGGCAGCGACAGGCCCCGGATCATCGGCGCCATGGCGATGTACAATAGTGGCAGCGAGAATACAGCGGATACGATGAACTTTGTCCACAGTGTGCGTATCTGCTTTTGCTTACGGGCGCGATCCTCGGCGGCGGCGTTCGCCCGGGTTTCCGTCAGCGCCTGATACCCAGCTTTTTCAATCGCGCCGCGGATGGCGGACAGCCGCACGCTTTGCGGGCGGTAGGCGACGGTCGCTTTTTCAGTGGCGAGGTTCACGTTTACGCTTTCCACACCGTCCAGCTTGCGTACAACTTTTTCAATGCGTTGGGCGCAGGCTGCGCAGGTCATGCCCCCAATGGGGATGGTTACCTCCTGTGCGTCGCGCTTTTCCGACACCTCGTAGCCGATTTTGTCCACAGCCTTTTTGATGTCGGCAAGCGCTACCGTATCGGGGTTATATTCCACAAACAGCTTTTCGCTGGCAAGGTTCACGCTGGCCTTTTCCACACCGGTCAACTTGCCCAAAGTTTTCTCGATGCGTTGTGCGCAGGCCGCGCAGGTCATGCCACGTACGTCCAAAATCTGCTTTTCCAAAGCCGAGGTCTCCTTTCGGGGTTACCGCGCCACCGGGGAGCGGTTTGGCGGATGTTACTGGCAGCAGGAGCCGCCGGCACTATTGGTAAAATAGCTCGCTGGATACCGAAGCGTCTGGTACTGCGCAACCTCCGACCGTATCGCGGCAAGGTCGGCTTTGGTCACATCGTCCACCACTTTAACGTAGCCGAAGAATACGCTGGCGGCGTCCGAAAAGGCGAAGTCACCGACGGGGGTGAGATAGAACAGGTTTTTGCCGGTGGCAAGTGTGAGCTGCGCATAATAGTCCGGCACCCACAGCGCGCTTGCATCCGTACGATCATTGCGGATGCTCCACTCCACATCCGTTCCGCTTTGCACCACTACCACGGCGGGGCTGAAGCCCGTGTCCGTCAGGGCGATTTCCACACGTTGCAGGGGATTGCCGTTTTCATCCGTCGTCATTTGGGCAACGGCCACCGCGTCGGTGGGGATCTCGTATCCTGCAGGCGTCGGGGTTGCAGCTGTATTCGCGCCGTTAAAAATCGAAGCGCTGTCCTGGGCAGTGTTATCTTCCGCCGCAGGCGTAGCGGTGCCGGCTTCCACCACGGTGATTTTCGCCTGGATCATACCCATCCAGCAGCTGTAAGGGAAAGTTCCGGTTTCCGTTGGGGTGAACTCAATCACGTTATCCCCCTGGGTAAAGGTGTGCTCGATGTTATACGCGGGGATATACATGCGGTTATTGCAGCCGTTGATGCTGCCTAGCGGGGCGTTGATCGTCCAGCGTACGGGCACGCCGACCTGCACGGTAATATCGGGGTAGCGCGAACTGGCGAGCGTGGACGTAATGATTTGCACATCCCCCGCCTTAGCAGTATCTGGTTCGGCGGCAGCCGAGGTCGCAGTAACGGTAACGCTTGTTTCGCTTTGTGCCGTTGCCTTAGGCAGCGTAACGCCGGTTAGCACCCAGCCCTGTGACAGCATCGAAAGGCCAAGAACTGCCACCATTACTGCGCCTGCTGTGAGCATACGTCGGGTAAACTTGCGGCTGAGCACCGTGCTCAATGCGCCAAGGCCAAACATGAGCGGAACGGTTCCGAGGCTGAACAGCAGCATCGACAGCGCACCGGCAAATGGGTTGCCGGTCGAAAGCGCATATATCTGCATGGCCTGCAACGGGCCGCAAGGCATCAGACCGTTGAGCAGTCCCACCACCAGCGGGCTGTTGCTCTTCCATTTTTCAGCGTTTACTTTATCCGAAATAAACTTCGGCATTCTAGGGTTCAGTTTGCGCAACCAGGGGAAAATGCCGAGCATGTTTACACCCATCACGACCATAAACAAGCCCGCGATCAACTTGAGCACGCCCTGTGTAGCGGGAGAAAACGTGATCGCGGAGCCAAGCGCGCCTACGATAAAGCCCACAACCGTATAGGAGATCACACGCCCGAGGTTGTAGAGAAACGAAGGCTTAAGCGCGGCAGTCTTGCTGCTGCCGGCGTTTCCCGCTGTAACGCACTGCGACAGGTTGATACCCCCGCACATGGCCACACAGTGTACTGAGGTGATCAATCCGATCACGAACAGCATGCCATAGCCCATACCCGCTTGCGCAAGTTGGCTGGGCACCAAATAGTTGAGTGCGCCCGTAACCTGCAGTGTTACAAACAGCGCGGCGATCACCAACAGAAATCCCGCCGCGCGTAAGTTTTTCGCACCCGGACTTTGCTGTTCGCCGATCACCGAATACCCCAGCCGAACGATAGCCGCTTCCAGTGCTTTTCGGGAGGAGACATCCCCATCGAAAGTAACATCCGCTGTGCCCTTACCGAAGCTCACATTTACCTTCTGCACTCCCGGCATCGCCCGAAGTTTCTGTTGAATGGTGTTTTCACAATTCGCACAGCTCATGCCGTCAATGTTCAGATGAATAGTTCTTATGCTCATACGTCATTCTCCTTATCTCCTAGATTCGATTCCAGTATATTCTTCAAATTTGTAGAAATGATGGAGACGGTGGCAAGAACATTACTTGCATTTGCAACACCTTAAGCAGCGAAATGATAGAACGTTCTTTAACATGGGAAAACTAAAACACCTGTATCGCAAGGAACTGCCTTGTTTTTTGCATCTGCTGAGAAAGCCCTTTTAAAAGTTCGCTGTCTATGGTAAGTTGGACTTGAAACATTCCTTTCGCCTCTCTGGTTTTCGGTTCCGGCAACCGGAGGATGCTAAAGCCGGGGGTGACACTTTTCATGGGCAACATGCCGCGAGCATACTCCCTTGTACGGGCAACAACCTGTGTCAATTCGCGCAAGGGGCAAGAACGTTCCTTGACCGAACTTGACGATCTGCATATAATGAAAACAAATTTGAAATGGAACAGATGATGGTTTATGGGTGAGCAGTATAAACCTGATTGAATTGGAACGAAAACGAAGGAGGATCCCCAATGCATTTATTGCTGGTGGACGATGAATTTTTCGTTCGTGAGCGGATTGTAAAGCAGATTGATTGGAAAGCACTCGGAATCGATGAGATTCAAACGGCTGAAAATGGTTTGATGGCTCTGGAGATCATTCGGAATTTCAAGCCGGATATTTTGTTGACGGACGTTCGGATGCCCCAGATGGATGGTATAAAGCTTGCCGAAGAAATAAGCTGTCTTTACGCTGATTGTAAAATCATCTTTATTAGCGGATATTCGGACGTCCCTTATCTGCGCAGCGCCATTCGGCTCCATGTGGTGAACTATGTGGAAAAGCCTATCGACATGGCTGAATTGTCCAAGTCGATTCAAAACGCGGTGGAGGAGATCAACAGCAACCGCCTGGCGCAATGCGGAAGGATACACATCCAGCAAAAAAACGAGATGGAGCAGCGAAAAGCCATCGCAAAGGGGCTGACGCAGGAGGAATCGGCCGGAGCGTCGGCCGAGCTGATCAAACAGACGATCGATATGTCGACCTTTGCCTATTATACAACCGCGATAACGCAAATCATCGGGTTTGGTGAACAGACGCACATTACGGAAGAAGAAGTGCAAGAGTATCTTTCCCAGTCGTTCACCGATCCGGAGGTGCAATGTATTGGTTTTTTGAAACAGGACCGGATTGTGATGCAGTTGCTTTGCCAATCACCGGAGAGCCGCAGAAAGGAACGCATCAAGCCCTATTTTAGTAAGCTGATCAGTTTGCTGTCCCAAAACGGGCTTACCGGCTTTAGCGTTGTGGGGCGCTTTGTGAAAGACCCGAAAGAGCTTCGCGCTTCCTACCAAACCGCGTTACAGAGCCTTCCCAGATGCTATTTCAAAGAGCCGGGTTACCTGCACCTGTACCGTGAAGAGCAAAACAATGCTTTCGATTTGGATAGCATATCCATTTCGGAGTATTCGCACGCTTTGAAAAAGGAGAATGATAAATCCATCACTTTTCTGATCAACAATCTGACGGCGCAACTGAAAACCCATGACGGAACTTCACCGTTTCAGGTTGTGCGGTTTTTTTATTCGATTCTGGTGCTGATGTATCGTGCGGCGCAAAAGGAAAACGTTATGCTTTCCGCCCGGTTTACCGATGAGTATCAGATGCTTGATTACATCAATCAGCTCCATTTTTTGGACGAGCTGCACGAGTTTACGATGCAAACGATCCAACAATACTATGCAAAAGTGAATAACAGCCTCACGGAGAATACGGTTGTGAATCATATCTTGATTTACCTGGAACAGAACTATCCCAATCCGGACTTGAGCGTCACGATGATTTCCGAGCATCTGCAGCTTTCGTCTACCTACGTTTGCCATTTGTTTAAAAACACGCTTGGCGTCACCCTCGGCGCGTACCTGACGCAGCTGCGCATCGACAAGGCGCTGGAACTGATGGAGTCGCGCAACTACAAGGTTAAGGATATTGCACAGAAGGTCGGCTACCGCAACGGTAATTATTTCTCCTATAAATTCAAGAAAAGAATGGGATATTCGCCCAGCGGTGAAAAGGATTGAGCGCAATCAAAGGCTTTTTTCTCAGAAGCCGCCGCTTTTGGCGGGAAAGAATGCGGAATGCTCCCCTGAGCACCAAAATGAGCGCGCAGGTTTTTGGCTCGGTGTTTATCCCGCTGATCATCGCCTTGCTTTTGTTTAACGCATTCACCAGCGCCAATCTCTACCGCCAGATGCGGGGGAACGCGCAGAATGCCTTTTCGCAGCTGTACGATATTCTCTCCAGCCGGTTTGACATTGTTCGTCAGGATACGCTTCTGCTCCAGCAGGACACCAACATCCGCGCGCTTCTGCAGCAGGAAATGTCGGATCAGGACATCCTCAAGCTGGTGCAGAACAAAGCGCTGATGAACACCACGTTTGACTATATCGAAAATAAGAACATCTGGGATATGCGCATTCGGGTTTTCCTGCCGGAGGAGAAAAGTATTCTGATCGACAACGAACGCTTCTTTTCATCCGAAATCGTCGTTTCACAGCCGTGGTATCAGAACCTGGTGAGCCTGCCCTACAAAAACGGCTGGATTTTTAACGAGGACATCACAGGGAACGACGCGGGCGCCGCCGAGAGGACAAGTGCGTTTTCCTATGTGGTTCGGGTGTTCAACCCCTCAAATTTTGTGAAAACAGCCGCCGTGATCCGGTTTGATTTCTCAATGGACAAAGTCATTCACACAATGGCCCAGTCGCTGCCGCTGGTTAATGGCGCCGCTGTTTACCTGCTCACGGACGACGGACAGACCGTGCTGCAGTCCGGCTACGGCGCGAGCATACAGCAACTGCCCAATGTGACTGGGAATGTAACCTATTCGTCGTCGAACTGGTCCGACTATCAAAACGATCATAAACAATACTACGTACAGGAACAGAGGTTTAAATTCAACCCCTGGTGCCTGATGATGGTGATGCCCAACACAAGCGGCGTTCAGCTGCTTTACAGCAATTCCCAGTGGAGTTTCATCCTGCTGATAACGTTTTTCGGCGGCGTTGGAATCCTTGTCTTTTCCCTGCTCTTTTCCAGGGGAATCAGCCAGCGCATCACACTGGTGACCAACGGGATGAGCAATTTGAAGGACGGCGTTTTGCAGCGTCTGCCCGACCCCGACGTGCATGACGAACTCGGAATCCTGATCGAGAGCTATAACTACCTGACAGGGGAGCTAAATATGCTCAACGCCGTGCGCGCCATGGCCGACTCCAACCAGAAGCACGCGGAGATGGTTGCC
>JAJFVI010000061.1 GCA_021371895.1 Eubacteriales bacterium
GATCCCTTCCCCAACCTTTCCCCAACCCGCGCCTGCGGGTGCGGGTGGAGGGACGCACACGATGTGGGTGGCACCGCCTCCGGGCAGCTCGTCGCTTCGCGGCGGCGCGCACTGCGCGCACGCTTCCCTTTGGCACCAACCTTTCCCCAACCCGCGCCTGCGGGTGCGGGGGAGGGACGCACACGATGTGGGTGGCATCGCCTCCGGGTCGCTCGCCGCTTTGCGGCGGCGCGCGCTGCGCGCACGCTTCCCTTTGGCGCCAACCTTTCCCCAGCCCGCGCCTGCGGACGCAGGTGAAGGACGTGTGAGGTATGGGTGACATCGCCTCCGGGCATCATGTCGCTTCGCGATGGTACACAATGCGCACACAGTTCTCTTTGTTTTAACCTTACCCAACCCACGTCTTAGGGCGCGTGACGATGATATACAGCGGGCAATATAAAAAAATAGGAGACAATTTATGGTCGATACCGAACGATACCAGCAAGAGGTTACACATCTGCGGGAAACCATCACCAAAGCGGGTGAAGCGCTCGACCTGCCCCGGATGACGGAGGAGCTGGCGGAGCTGCGCGAGGAGATGAACTCGCCCGAATTCTGGACGAACCTTGAACGTTCTACAACCGTTAACCGCCACGTGAGCCAGATCGAGGGCAAGCTTGGGCACGTCAGGCGGCTGCATGCGCGCTGCGACGATGTGGAAGCGATGATCGCCCTGCTTTTGGAAGACCCCGACGAGGAAATGGCCCGGGAATGCGACAGCGAATTGCAAACCCTGCGCGCGGACGCCGATGCGCTGGAGCTGGAAACGCTGATGCGCGGCGAATACGACGATTGCAATTGTATCTTAAGCCTGCACGCCGGTGCCGGCGGCACCGAGGCGCAGGACTGGACACAGATGCTGTTTCGCATGTACACGCGTTACTGTGAACGTATGGGATTTAAGGTGACAGTCAACGATTTGCTGGACGGCGACGAGGCGGGCGTGAAAAGCGTTACCTTTCAAGTGGAGGGCGACAATGCGTACGGCTTCCTGCGCAGCGAGCGCGGCGTGCACCGGCTGGTGCGCATCAGTCCCTTTGATTCCAATGCCCGCAGGCACACCAGCTTCAGTTCCATGGATGTCGCTCCCATCCTGCCGGCAGAGGATAAGTTCGAGGTTAACATGGAGGAAGTGCGCATCGATACCTTCCGCGCGGGCGGCGCTGGCGGCCAGCACGTCAACCGTACCGATTCCGCCGTGCGCATGACGCATATCCCCACCGGCACTGTGGCGCAATGCCAGAACGAGCGCAGCCAGGTGCAGAACCGCGAGGTCTGCCTGAGCATCCTCAAAGGTCGGCTGATGGAGCTGAAAATGCGCGAAAAAGAAGACCAGATGTCGGATATCAAGGGTGAAATGAAGAAAATCGAGTGGGGCAGCCAGATTCGCAGCTATGTTTTCCAACCCTACACGATGGTCAAGGATCACCGTACGGGATACGAAGTTGGCAATGTAGACGACGTGATGGACGGCAATCTGTCCGGCTTCATTACGGCGTATTTGAAGATGCAGTAAAATGGATCTGGTATCGCGGAGAGGGGCGAGAAGCACGCAAGATCGCGCGGCAATCGGTGGCGCTGCTCCGAGGGAGGCCATTTCAGCCGGGGTGGAGTGCGGCAACCTTCGGCGGCGGAGCGCTTTCTGGCTGTGCTTTTTTGCGGGACTTACGCTGACGTTTGTCAGCTTTCTGGGCGCGATCGTCTGCTGTGCGGGCGACGCCGCCCTTTTTCAATCGGGTGTTGACCGCTACGTGGTGGCGTATGGTTCCCTGACCCAAAGCGACGCGGACGCGTTCGTGACCCAGACCATGGCTTATCTCAACGGTGAACAGAGCGAATGGGCGCCTGCCGTGCGCTACGGCGATCATCCGCTTGTGATTCCGCAAACCTTTACGGCGCATATGGCTACGGTACGGGGTTGGCTGCAGGTCAGCCGGTATGTCCTGCCGCTGGCGACCGCGATTGCGCTGGGGATCGTGGGGCTTGCGTACGTACTTTCCGGGCGCAAAGGGAAACGACGTTTCCCTTTGGGTGGGTACGCACTGGGCTGGGCGCTCCCGCTGCTGCTTGCGCTGGGCGTCGGGCTGTGGGGCGTGCTCGACTTTTCCGGCTTCTGGGCGTGGCTGCACAGCACTTTAATTCCGGATGGGATTTTCAGTGCGCAAGAGGAGATCATGCGGCTGTTCCCGCTGGATCTGTTTGCGGATTACATTGCGCCTGTGGGTGTTACCTTCGGCCTGTTCGCGGGCGCGGCGCTGCTGTTGCCACCGGCCGCGCTGGGTCTGCGCGGCCTTGCGGTGAAGCGGCGCGATGAAAAAAGCAAGAAATTAAAGAGGGAACGATGAACGGTCAACTGGACTGGGATATTAAAACCGAAGCGCTGAAAAGCAAGCCTTCGGTTCGGATACTGGCGCTGGAATCCAGCTGCGACGAAACCGCCGCGGCTGTGGTGGAAAACGGGCGCAGGATCGTAAGCAATGTGATTTTTTCGCAGGTGGACGTGCATGCCCTCTACGGCGGCGTCGTGCCGGAAATCGCGAGCCGCGCACATGTGGACGCGTGCGACCGGGTCATCGACCGGGCGCTTGCACAGGCGGGCATGTCCCTTTCGAACGTGGACGCGCTGGCCGTCACCTATGGGCCGGGGCTGGTGGGCGCACTCTTAACCGGCATAAGCTGCATGAAAGGGCTCAGCTTTGCCACGGGACTGCCGCTGATTGCGGTTAACCACATCGAAGGCCATGTGAGCGCCAATTACCTCACCACACCGACGCTTACGCCGCCGTTCCTTTGCCTGGTAGCCAGCGGCGGGCACAGCCATCTGGTGCGGGTAGAGGATTACGGCGTCTATACCTTGCTGGGGCAAACCGTGGACGACGCGGCCGGTGAGGCGTTTGACAAGGGTGCGCGCGTACTGGGGCTTCCCTACCCGGGCGGCCCACAATTGAGTAAACTCGCAGAAACGGGGGATGATACGGCGTTCCCGCTGCCGCGCCCCCATCCGGAGGGCAAGTACGATTTCAGCTTTTCCGGGCTCAAGACCGCGTTTATCAACACCTGCCACAAGCTGATCCAGCAGGGGCAGTCGCTGCCGAGGGCCGACTTGGCGGCGTCCTACCAGAGGGCGATCGTGGACAGCCTTTGCGAAAAAACATTGCTCGCGCTTCGGGACAGCGGCCTGCACACACTGTGCCTCGCGGGCGGTGTGAGTGCCAATCAACTGCTCAGAAGCCGTATGCGGGCGCTGGCCGAGCGGGATGGTTTTACGCTGTGCCTGCCGGATGTCGGCTTGTGCACCGACAACGCCGCCATGATCGGCAGCGCCGCCTATTATCGCCTGCTGCGTGGCGAGGTGGCGGCGCTCACGCTCAACGCCGTGCCGTCGCTGCCGCTTTTGTAGGCACGCGGCGACGCTTCGTACCGGCAGATTGACGCACTTGTATATCAATGGTACAATCAGGCAGAAAAAAGACCGTTTTGGAATAACCAGTTCCGAAATAGCAAAGCGCTCCCCCGGCAGCGACGGAAAGAGGCAACAACCATGAACATTACCGAACGCTACGCGCGGGAGACGGCACGGGATTATGCGCTGAGAATACTTAAGCGCAACATCGCGAGTCTGGAACTGGTGCCGGGCAGTATGCTCAGCGAAAACGAACTTTCCGCGGCGCTGGGGCTCAGCCGCACGCCGGTCCGTGAGGCGCTCATTGAGCTGAATAAAATACGCATTGTGGAGATACTGCCCCAGCGGGGCAGCCGCATAGCACTGATTGATTGCAACATGGTGGAGGAAAGCCGCTTCCTGCGCATGGTGCTGGAAACGGCGATTATGGAGCTGGCGTGCGAAATGGCCCCGACGCTGGATTTTTCGGTGGCGGAGGCGAACTTGAAGCTGCAGCAGTTCTACATCGAAAACCAGCTCCCCGAAAAGCTGATGGAGCTGGATAACGATTTTCACCGTGAGTTTTACCGCCTTACCAACCGGATGCAGACCTATCATCTGCAGGAGAGCATGGCGCTGCATTTCGACCGCGTACGCAGCTTAAGCCTGACCACCGTTAAGGAAATTCGGATCGTAAGCGACCACGAGGCGATCCTGCGTGCCGTTCGTGCCGGGGATCAGGCGGAGGCCGCCATGCTGGTTGTGAAGCACCTGAACCGATATAAAATCGACGAAAAGGCAATCCGGGAGCAGTACGCCGCGTATTTTACCCCGGAACGCTGCTGACACCCGGGAACAGGAACTTAACATAAACAATAACACCCGCTCAGCTCGTGCCGGGCGGGCGTACACTATTGTGTTGGAAAAGACGCGTGGCGGAGCACCAGGCTAAAACGTGCTTCCCGTGGAAAACAGGTAGTAGAGATAATAGACGCCGGAATACAGGTGCCACACCAGCAGCACAAAACATGCAAAATAGGCGGTCGAGCGCAGATGCAGCGTAAAACGGGCCTTGCGCAGCGCGGCGGAAGACAGCGTGCCTGCCGTCATGGCGAGTTGCGTACGCTGTAGCTGCTCGCGGTATTCGCCGATGGACAATAAGAACTTCGGCGTGATGACCACCCAGAGGAAAAAGGCGGAGCTCATGCTGGCCCAGTTGAAGTTGCCGTGGTTGAGGCGGATGCCGGTTTCCCTGAAAAAAGTCGCTTCAAGCATGCTGAAGCCCGCCATCAGCAGGCACAGGGGCAGCGCGGCATCCTTGAACATGCCCTTGCGGTAGCTCGCCGCAAGCGCGAACAGCGGGAAAGCCGCCATGAGAAGCATATTGCGCACTGCTTCCCATGCCTGCGTGGGACTGGTGCCAAACACCACCCCGCTGGTGTAAGGAACCACAACCCCCGTGTAATAGAGGTATTGCAGCATGAAGTAACCAACCGCCGGCAGAAAGGCGAGCACGATCTGCAGAAAATAGCGGCTATTGCGCGGATGTCGGAACCACTGCACGAGGAAAAACACACCGGCGGCGGGGATGAGCGCCTGCATGAAGGTCGGCTTGCAGGCAAGGCTGGCCATGGTGAGCGCGGCAAGGATAACGACCTTGCGCCAGGGCAGCGCGGTTTTTTGGCCCGCACCGGGCAGCAGGCGCTGAAACTCGAACCAGCAATGCAGCGTATAGGGCACGCAGAGCATCGCCGTTACCAGCACCGCGAGTTGCGTGGGGTTGTGCCACACGGTGGGCGATCCGATGCCCTTGTAGATGTTGTCGTTCACGCCGGGGATGCGGATGGGAGTTACCAGAAGCAACGCGAGGGTGATCAGCGTCAGCGCGGCTCGCGGCACCCTTTCTTCCGTCATAACGTTCAGGAAACGGTGCACCAGCAAAAACAGCAGCGCCTTGCTCAATGTACACATCAGCGCGGCGGCCCAGCTGAGCGGCAGGCCAAGCTGATAAAGCGCCGATACGCTCATGTGCCACAGCGGGTATGCGATGCGGCTGGTGATGCTGTGCGGATCCGAAAAAACAAACTCGCTGGCGATAACGGCGTGCTTGTACAGATCGCTGTTCTGGTTTTGGAATTCCCATAAAAAAACGTACAGCGAAAACGTGGCCAACGCTGCGAGCACAACCCAGTTGAACCAATCCAGGGGGCGGCGTCCGCCACGCCTGCGCAGGTCGCGATCCAGCCAAACGGCGTCAAACGACATCAGGTGTAATCCTCCTTGTGCAAAACCCGGCAATAGGGGACTATGATAACACAAAAATGAAGCCGGGGCAAACCGTTTGCCCGTGAGCCGGGCTCAGCCGGCGTGTTCGTCGCTCATGCCGGTGCTTTCTGCTCGCTCTTCCTTCTCCAGCGTTTCCAGCTCCATTTGTTCTTTGGGGCCGAGATGCCCCTTGTGCTTACGCAGGTGCTCCTGCCGGCGGCGCCTGCGGCGCGCAAGCTCGGCCTGTTCCACAGCGTACATGGTTTGCATGCTTTGCTGCAGGGTGTTGACAATGCGCAGCTTCTCCTGCGTGGCAGGCATTTCCGGCTGGTATACGACGCCCTTGCCAAAGGTCAGCGTGCGCAGGTGCTTGCTCGCGTAGATGGGAAGGAACACGGCCTTTTTATGGGTTTTGGCGTAGTAGGCGGGGGCGATCATGACAAAGCCGGTGGATAGTTCGCCGACGCCTTCGGTGGGATAGCCTTTTTGTCCGGGGATCTCGGATTCGCCCCGTTCCGGGAAAATCAGTATGTTGTCTCCCGCCTGCATCGCCTCAACGGTCAGGCGGAAGGTCTTCATCAGCGCGCGGGGGTAGCCGCGATAGACGGGGATGGCCTCCAGGCTGTTGAGCATCCACAGGCACAGGGGGCACAATAGGCGGGTCAGGGGCATTTTCAAGCAATCGGGCAGCCATTTTTGCCGGACGGCCGTATTTTCGTAGGTATAGCGGACGATGGCGTTCTTTTCCATCATGCTGCTGATGCTCCACGGCCGGAAGCTGATAGGCACGTAAAGGTTGGTGACCACCGGGCCATACAGTTCCCCGTGGTTGCATACCAGTACGATAGAGCCTTCCTCGTATCCCGCGGCGTTTTCACGCCCAACCACCTTATGGTAGTACAGGGGGCGCAGCAGCAGGAAGATCAGCTTGAGGCCGTAACGGTTTTTATGCTTCTTGATCACCACCGCGTCCAGCTGTTTTTTCAGCGCCGGGTTATCCTCGTCGCGCAGGGTTAGGAAGCGGCGCAGCTTTTCAAAATGCCGGTTGTTCAGGGGGAAATGCAGCACGCTGACGATCGCGCCGGCCAACAGCAATAGCGGGGGCACCACCATCAGCGGGCGGAAGTTATCCCAAAGCAAAGTAAAATCAAACGTTGTCCAATCGACTCCCACGGGCAGGCAAAGCACGGCCAGCAGCACCAGCGCCGCCAGCTGCCCCAAAAGGATCGCCAGTTCCGTATACGCCGCCCGTATGCGATCGTACCCGCGCATATGGTTTTGCAGGCCATACTCAGCGACTTCGATCATTTCCCTTTCCAACTGCGCAAGGCAGGTAACGGATATGGAAAGGCCGCTGGAGCAAAGGCCGAGCGATAAATAACTGAGCACAAGGTTAGGGGTGTTGGATAGTTGGCGGTAGAACAGTATCAGACCATAGATCCATAAAAAGAGTCCAATCAGCAGCAATTGGAGAATCGCCGGCCTGCGGCGCTTCAGATGGGCCAGGACAAAATCTGTCGCCTCCCGCATGATGATGGTACATCCCACCGAAAGCGCCAGGCACAGGAGGATCTCATTGAAAGTGATGCCGATGTATGTGTACACCATCACAAGCGTCAGCTGCAGCGCCATGAGGATGAGCATATGCAGCTTCTGGTACGCGCCGTAGGCGTGTAATGTGCGCAGCTCGGCGGCGATGCGCTCCACAGTCTGGGGATCCGCGTCGTCCTTCTCGCGCTCCATGGCGATCTCGTTGCGCTCACGCCAAAAGGTATAAGTCTCCAACAGCACACTCAGCCCGAACCCGCCCAACGTTTGCCATGCCGTGACCTTGGGCAGGGAGTTGAACAGCACCAGCGCCGTCACGCCCGCCGGGATCAGCTGCAGCGCCGCATACAACCCTGTAAACGCCGCGCGCCCGATGCGACCGCGCATGACGTGGGCTACCAGCCGCCGCCCGAGGATGGAGCGTACCGTAAGCGCAAGCACTACCGTAAAAAGCGCCCATATGGAG
>JAJFVI010000067.1 GCA_021371895.1 Eubacteriales bacterium
CGGAACCGGAAGACCCTTTCGTTGGCGAAGAAACCTTCGATCCCGAAGACCCATTCTTTCCGCCCATCGCGGACGAGCCGCCGCAGCCCGGGGAGGCGGATGCGCTGCCGCCGGAGGAAGTCTGGCCGTACGCGCCCTACCCGCAAAGCGAAGCGCAGTTTGCAAACAGCGGCTATACCTATCCCGAGTACGTCGAGCCGGAGGAAACTTACGAATACGCCGACGAGGACGAAGCACCCCGCAATCTCTACGTTGAGCCGGACGAGGCGGCCCAAGCAAAGCGCCTCCTGTGGGATAAGTACCTGAAAGGGGGCCGTCGTCCGTGAGCGCCAAAAGGCGAAGAACTCTCCGGCCACCCTCGCGCCGCCGCCCCGACCGCCGGCTGGTTTCGGCAATGATGCTGTTTTTCTTCAGCGCCTTTCTGCTCATCGCCCTCAAAGGCGAGCTCCGCTGGCAGGGTTTCGCGTTGGCGGTGGCGGTGCCCGCGTTAATCTATATCGCAACACTATGGCTGCCGCGCTTTTTCCCGGCAGATAAACTGTTGTTGGCGATCGCGAATTTCCTGTGCGCGCTGGGCGTACTGGTGCTCTATTCCACCGACCTGGAGGCAGGTACGTCGCGGGGGCTGCAGCAGGCGATCTCCTACGGTATCGGCATTGCCGCGATGTTGTTTTGCATTCTGTTGGTGCGTTATGTGCGCCGCTGGAAGCTGCTGATCAATATTATCGCGCTCGGTGCAGCGGGGCTATTGGTACTGCCCCTGGCGATCGGAACGGAGCTAAACGGCGCCACCAACTGGATTCGTATCGGCGGCACCAGCCTGCAGCCCAGCGAGGTGGTGAAAATCGCCCTTTTGTTGGTGCTCAGCTATTCCATGAGCCGCCGCCAGTTCTGGCCGTGGCTGATTTTTACGGGCTTCTGCCTGGGAATCCTGATGCTGCAAAAGGATCTGGGCACGGCGCTTATCTACTACATCACCACACTCTTCCTTTTCTTCGCTTCCACCGGCAACCTGCCGCTGACGGGGTTGGGCATCGCGGGCGGCGTCGGCGCGGCGGTGCTGGGGTACCATGAATTCAGCCACGTAAAAGTCCGCGTGGCTATCTGGCAAAACCCCTGGATGTATTACGAGAGCACCGGCTACCAGATCGTGCAGATCCTGATGGCCATTTCCTCGGGCGGGCTGTTTGGCGTAGGGCTGGGGCTTGGTGCGCCGCGTGTGATTCCCGTGTATTACACGGACTGTATTTTCGCCGTCATCTGCGAGCAGTTCGGCATTATATTCGGCATTCTGGTACTGGTGATGTATGCGATTCTGATTCTGCGCGGCGCGTCCATCGCCGCGAGCGCTCGGCACAGCTTCTATGGGCTGCTGGCGATGGGGGCAACGACGCTGCTTGGCATACAGACCTTCGTCATTATTGGCGGTGTGCTCAAACTCATCCCCCTGACCGGCGTCACCATGCCGTTCGTCAGTTACGGCGGTACGTCGCTGGTCAGCTGCATGGGGCTCATTGGTCTGCTGCAGGGAGTGGCGAGCCTCAACCAGGATGATGTGGAATACGACTACGAAATCAGCCACAGCCTGACCGAGGAAGAGCGCCTGCCGCGCGCAGACCGTATCTAAACCCGCCCGCCGGCTTTGCCGTGCTTAGTCCCCGACAAGGAGGGAACGTCTTTGAAACAGTTACGCACCCGTTTTCGCCTGCTTACGATGATCGTAATCGGGCTGATTTTCATGGCGGGGCTGTACGGCGTATACAGTGTAAGCATGTATGGCACCCGCTGGTCGTCCAGCAGCCGAAACACCCGGTACCAGTCGGCCAGGCAATCCGTGATCGCCGGGGACATCATCGATCGCAATGGCGTCGTGCTGGCGACTACCGACGCGGAGGGCGAGCGCGTTTATCAGGCCAACATCAAGGCGCGCCGGGCGACTGTGCACCTGGTTGGCGATCGCGACGGTAACGTGGCCAACGGCGTGGATTCGTTTCAGGCTAAGTACCTCCTGGGCTTTGAAACTTCCATCAGCGAGCGTGTGGCGGCGCTGCTCAAGGGTGAAACCCGCCACGGGGACAACGTGACCCTCACCGTGGACAGCACGCTTTGCACGCAGATTGTGAACGCGTTTGAAACCGGCACTAACACCAAGGGTAAGAGCGGCGCGGCCGTCGTGATGAACTACAAAACCGGCGAAGTGCTGGCGCTGGTCAGCCTGCCGGTGTTCGACCCTTCCGAGATCACGCAGGCAGACCGTGAAAATGCCCTGCACCCGTTTTGGAACCGTGCGCTGCAAAGCACGCTCGCACCCGGCTCCACCTTTAAAATCATCACCGCGGCCTCGGCCCTGGAAAACCTGAGCGGAATCACCAATCATGTTTTCACCTGCACTGGGGCTACCAAGGTGTTGGATCAGTATATCCACGATTATAATATGGCGCAGCACGGCAACCTGAAGCTGGAGAAGGCATTCACCGTCAGCTGCAATAACGCCTTCGCGCAATGCGCCCTGATGCTGGGGGACAGCGCGCTGCGCAAGACCGCGGAGGATTTCGGCTTTAACGACAACTTTCTGTTTCGCGACGTGGTGGTGGAAAACAGCGTGTATCCCACCACCGGCCGCAACGCGGTGGAATTAGCCTGGAGCGGTGTGGGGCAAAGCCAGATCGGGGCGACGCCGCTGCATATGTGCATGGTGGCCGCCGCCGTGGCTAACGACGGCGTGATGATGGAACCCCGGCTGCTGCTGACGGTGCAAAGCCCTTCCGGCACAACGCGCCTGCACTTTTCGCGCAAGGAGTACCGCCGCGCGGTGCCCGAGGATATCGCCGCGACCCTGCAAAGCTACATGCAAAACGTGGTCGCTTCCGGCACCGGCTCCGCCGCCCGGGTCAGCGGGCTAACCATCGCAGGAAAAACCGGCAGCGCCGAAGCCTCGAGCAACGGCGAGAATGTGACCAACGCGTGGTTTGTGGGCTACATCGCCGATGATTCGCTGCCGTATGCCTGTTGTGTGCTTGTGGAAAACGGCGGCAGCGGCGGCAGCGTCGCCGCGCCGGTGGCTGCTGTTATTTTCAAGTATCTCAAAGACAACTACAGCGGTTCGTAACACAGCGCATAACGCGTGGCGGCCAACCGCCGACGGCATCACAAGCAGCAAATCATACTAAAGGTAATAACTTCCATCTTCCGGCAGGGCTTTCTCCGGCGACGTCGGCCCGGCCGCGGGGTGTTCTGTATCGGTTTTTTTGCGGCGCGCCGCATTGACACCCATTTCACTTGCGCGTATCATGGGGGCATGGCCGTTTGCCCGAAAGGCTGTGGCGGCGAATCCTCCGCAGAATGTGATTCATCCGGTTTCTCCGGATATGGTATGGATACAGGAAAGGAAAACAGGATCGGGCATTGCCTTTAACGGAAACGCGCCTTAGGGCGCTCGCCAGGCAGGCCGGGCGAGGCATGCGCATCCTGAACTATTAACCGGTGCGGCTTGCCAGGCTGTAATTCCATGGCGCAAACGACGCCGACGCTTTGCGTTGGGGCCGCCCCTGCCGCCGGACGACAGGTGAATGACGAATGTGGAACGATCTCCTTTTTTCGGTGAATACGGTGTTTCCACTGCTGGTGCTCATGGTGGCGGGCTTTGCCGCCCGCCGCTTCGGCGTGATCGGCGAAGACGGCGTTAAACAGGCCAACAAGGCGGTCTTCTTTATTTTTCTTCCGCTGCTGCTTTGCCTGAACATCATGGATACGCCGCTAAACGTGACACCGGACTACAAAACGCTGCTGTTTGCCATGGTTGCGGTGGTTTTCAGCTTCGTGGTACTGTTTATCATCGCGCCGCACATATGCCCCGCGCCCGCTTCGCGCGGAGTCTTTATTCAAGGGATAGCGCGCAGCAACTACGCGATTTTCGGAATTCCGCTGGTGCTGATGATGTACCCCGACGCGGACACTTCCGTTTCTGCGCTGATGGTAGTAGCGGTAGTACCGATTTTCAACATTATCTCTACCATCGCACTGATGACGAATAACGGCCAGCGCGTAAACTTCTGGAGCATCGTTAAAGGGGTATTGCTCAATCCCCTGATCATCGGCACATTGGGGGGATTCGCCCTATGGCTGCTCCACTGGCATTTCCCAACCATCGTGCAAAACCCGCTGGATCAGCTGGCGAGCATTGCCACGCCGTTAGCGCTGTTTCTGTTGGGTGCGTCGCTGGATTTCGGCAAGGTGCAAGCAAACGCGCGGCTGTTGACCATCGGCGTGCTCGGGCGGCTGGTAGTTTTGCCGCTGGTCTGCCTGTCGGTCGCGGTAGCCATCGGCATCCGTGGGGTTAGCCTCGCGACCCTGATCGCGGTGTTCGCCTCGCCCACTGCCGTAAGCAGCTATCCCATGGCCCAGCAACTGGGCGGGGATACGGATTTCGCGGCTGCGCAGGTGGTGTTGACCACCACGTTTTCCGGGGTGAGCGTGTTTATCTGGATTTTTCTGTTCAAATCGCTGGGGCTGGTGGGGTAGGGAGGGATGCCCGTACGCTCCCCTTTGACAACCTCCGTCGCCTGTGCTATGATACGTTCATTCCCCAACGGGAATACGGATGAATGCCGTTGCAGAGCGCCGTGAAAGAGAGCCGTCCCATGGGCTGAAAGGACGTCCGCGCGCGAAGCACGGTTCCCCGCATCCGACCTATTGGCTAATCCCCGACGGTGGCCGCCGTTATCGGGCCAAAGAAAGTGAAAGCACGTCATGTGCTTTAAGTCGGGTGGTACCGCGAAGGCTCCCTTCGTCCCAACGGCGGCAATTTCGCCGCGCGTGGGAGCGAGAGGCCTTATTTTTATTGCGAAGGAGAGAGAAACATGCCCAAACAGGACGAAAAAAAGTTTGTTACCCACATCACGCCCCGTGACGAGGACTTTTCGCAATGGTATACCGACGTGATTCTGCAAAGCGAACTGGTGGATTACGCGCCGGTGCGGGGCTGCATGGTGGTACGCCCCTACGGCTATGCCATCTGGGAGCGCATCCAGCAGGAGATGGACA
The DNA here is from genome assembly GCA_021371895.1 of Eubacteriales bacterium. Classification (GTDB taxonomy): domain Bacteria; phylum Bacillota; class Clostridia; order Christensenellales; family Aristaeellaceae; genus CAXXOK01. The sequence continues at coordinate 5,044 of JAJFVI010000067.1, forward strand.
GCCGTTTTAAGGCGACCGGACACGAAAACGTCTACATGCCCATGCTGATTCCCGAAAGCCTGCTGCTCAAGGAGGCCGAGCATGTGGAGGGTTTCGCGCCGGAGGTGGCGTGGGTGACCCAGGGCGGAAACGAGGTGCTGACGGAGCGCCTGGCTATCCGCCCCACCAGCGAAACCATCTTCTGCGCCATGTACTCTAAGTGGGTCAGCAGCTGGCGCGACCTGCCCATGAAGTACAACCAGTGGTGCTCCGTGATACGCTGGGAAAAGAGCACGCGCCCCTTCCTGCGCACCAGCGAGTTCCTCTGGCAGGAGGGCCACACCATCCACGAAACCGCCGAGGAAGCCCAGCAGGAAACCCTGCAGATGCTGGATATCTATCGCGAGGTAACGGAGGACGTATTGGGCATCCCGGTGTTCTGCGGCCGCAAGAGCGACAAGGAGAAGTTCGCCGGAGCGCGCGCCACCTACAGCATGGAAGCCATGATGCAGGACGGTAAAGCCCTGCAGGCGGGCACCAGCCATAACTTCGGCACCAACTTCGCCGAGGCGTTCAACATCCAATATCTCAGCCGCGAAGGCAAGCTGGAGTATGTGCACGAGACCAGTTGGGGCGCTAGTACACGCCTGATCGGCGCAATCGTGATGTCTCACGGCGACGAGCGCGGCCTGCGCTTGCCCCCGCGCGTCGCGCCCATCCAGATCGTCATCGTGCCCGTTGCCGCGCACAAGGGCGGCGTAATGGAGAAGTGCGACGAGGTATTTGCGCAATTGAAAACCGCAGGTTTCCGCGTGAAACTGGACGACCGCGATACCGTCTCCCCCGGTTTCAAGTTCAACGACTGGGAATTGAAGGGCGTGCCCGTGAGGCTGGAGATCGGCCCCCGCGACATCGAAAACGGTGTGGCGACGGTGTTCCGCCGCGACACGTGTGAGAAGACCACCATGGCGTTTACTTCCCTCGTCGCTGACCTCGCGCCGCTGATGGAGGATATTCAAAAAGGCCTCTTCACGCAGGCCGAAACCTTCCGGGACAGCCATATCACCGAGGTTACCACCATGGAGGAACTCGGCAAGGCGGTGGAAACCGGCTTCGCCAAAGCCATGTGGTGCAGCGATCCCGCCTGTGAGTTGGAAATCAAGGAGCGCTTCAGCGCCACCAGCCGCAACATGCCTTTCGACCAGACGCCCATCGGCGACACCTGCGTGTGCTGCGGCAAGAAGGCACAGCACCTGATCTACTTCGCCAAGGCGTATTAACGCCCACCCTAAGCCCGGAACGCGAAAACCGTACGCGTTCCGGGCTTCATTGCAAACGAAGGAGGTGCTTCCTTGACGGCGCAAACCGACCGGCAAAACGAGGAGTACCGGAAACCGCCGGCCCTGATCCTGTGGGACTGGAACGGCACGCTGCTGGACGACGTTATTTACGCCATCGGCGTGCGCAACCGCGTGTTTCCGCGCTTCGGCCTGCCCGTGCTGGAAAGCCTCGACCAGTATTACGAGCAGTTCACTTTTCCGGTAAAGACGTATTATACGCGTGCGGGCGTCACGGAGGAGAGCTTTGTGGAGGTCGCGCACGCGTGGATGGCCGAATATCTGCGCGGTTACGCTGGTGTTCCGCTATTTGCTGACGCCTTGCCAGCGTTGGACGCTTTTGCGCGGGCGGGGTGCAGGCAGGCGGTGCTCTCCGCCAGCAAGCTGGATACGCTCAGGATGCAGCTGCGTACCGCAGGCATTCTCGACCGCTTTACCGACGTATTGGGACTGAGCCACATCTATGCGACCGACAAAACCGAAATCGGACGGGCGTACCTTGCGGAAACGGCGTTGGATCCACGCCGCTGCGTGATGCTGGGTGATACGCTGCACGACGCGGACGTTGCGGAGGCGCTGGGTTGCCGGTGCGTGCTCGTCGCGCGCGGCCACCAGAGCCGGAAAACGCTGCTGCGTGCGGGCGTGCCGATTTGCGATACGCTTTCGGAGGCGACAGGGCTGCTGCTAGGCAGGAAAAACGATGAGGCTTGAAGAAATTATAACGTATCAACCGTTGGTAAACGACGGGGAGACGAACGAAACGGATGCGCTGCTCACCTTGCTTGCAACGGGCGAACCGATAGCGGAAGCCGTGCTTTGCCAAAGGCTGAACCTGTGTCAAACGGAACTGGCCGTTTTACTGGCGGCGCTGCGGGCGCAGGGGTATCACATTCAGGAAACCGGCGGGCTGTGCCTCGTGCCTGAACCGGGAAGCCTGTTGCCCGGAGATATCCTGTGGGAATTGCGCACCGGGCGCATGGGACGGGGAGCGATTCTTTACGCGCCGCAGATGGGCTCCACCAATACGGAACTGAAAAAAGCGGCCGCGGTGAAGGTACTTGCGGAGGGGAGTCTGGCGGTGTGCGACCGGCAGACTCACGGCAAGGGAAGATTGCAGCGTGCCTGGGCGGACGCGGACGCGGCCGAGAGCCTCGCTTGCTCCCTGCTGCTCAGGCCAAAGCTACCCCCGGAGCGGACGCCGCTGTACACGCTGGTCGTGGCTGTCGCCGCCGCGGAGGCGATATACGAAACGACGGGGCTTGCGACAGGCATCAAGTGGCCAAACGATGTGGTGATCGGAAGCCGCAAGTGCGTTGGCATCCTGTGTGAGGCTGCCGCCGACCCGGAGGGCAGGCGCTTTGTGGTTGCGGGCGCGGGGTTCAACGTAAACCAGCAAACCTTTACCGGGGAGCTGGCCGCCAAGGCGACTTCACTTTTCATCGAAAGCGGGCACACGCACGACCGCCGTACGCTATTGTGCCACTATTTACGGCACATGGAGCGCGTAACAGACGTTTTGGAGAAAGACGGCTTGGCTGGCCTGTACACAGCATATGCCGCCCGCTCAATTACGCTTGGGCGGCGGGTGCGGGTCGAAAGCGCGGCGGAAACCTTTACGGGTAAGGCTGAACGCATCGACGATACTGGCGCGCTGTGGGTGCGAACCGACGACGGCGCACAACAACGGGTACTAAGCGGGGATGTTTCGGTCAGAGGAGTGATGGGTTATGTCTAAACCTTTGTATGATGGCTGTATTACAGACGTACACGGCATCCGTGTCGGGCAGATGGAGAACCGCAAGGCGCGTACGGGCGTAACGGTAGTGCTGTGCTCCCGCGATGGCGCAACCGTCGGCGCGGACGTGCGCGGCGCCGCGCCGGGCACTCGCGAGATTGACCTGACGCGGAGCGAAAACACCGTGGAGCGCGCGAACGCCGTTCTGCTCGCCGGCGGCAGCGCCTTCGGGCTGGACGCAGCGGGCGGTGTGATGCGTTTTCTGGAGGAAGCCGGCGTGGGTGTGGACACGGGTATATGCAAGGTGCCCATCGTGCCCGCGGCGGTGCTGTTTGATCTGGGCGTGGGCGATATGCACGTGCGTCCCGACGCCGCCATGGGTTACGAGGCCTGCCACCATGCCGACAAAGGGGTTGCGCAGGGGGCGTACGGTGCGGGCACGGGTGCGACGGTCGGCAAGCTGGTGCCCGGTGCGATGCCCGCGCCGGGCGGAACCGGGAGCGCCAGCATTACCCTGGCCTGCGGGGTCACGGTAGGGGCGATCGTCTGCGTCAATGCCTGTGGGGACGTGTTCGACCCCGAAACAGGCAAGGTACTGGCCTGCGGCCATCTGCCCGACGGCCACCCGGTGCTGTGCGAAAGCCTGCTCTACGGCGCGCAGCCCATGGCGGAGCCGCTGAAGATTCCCAGATCTTCCAACACCACCCTCGCCGTGGTTGCGACAGATGCGGCGCTGAGCAAGCCGCAGGTCAATCGGCTGGCGACCTGTGCGCACGACGGCTTTGCCCGCACCATCCGCCCCGTGCATACCCAGATGGACGGAGACACGGCTTTCGCGCTGGCTACCGGCCGCGTGGATGCGGATGTGAATATGGTGCAGCTGTGCGCCGCGGCAGCGGAAGTTACGGCGCGGGCTATCGCCAACGCCGTGTGGATGGGGGGCCGGGCGTGATCGGGCTGGGCCTGGATCTGTGCGCGGTCGCGCGTATTGAGGCTGCTATTCTGGCCAACGACGGTTTCCTGCTGCGGTACTATACCGCGGAAGAGCGGGCGTACCTGGAAGCGCGGGGCAAAATGGCCGCGCAGAGCGCGGCGGCGATGTTCGCGGCCAAGGAAGCCTTTCTGAAAGCGCTTGGCGTTGGTCTGAGCGGTGGGGTGGCGATGGCGGAGATTGGCGTTTGGCACGATCCGCAAGGCTGCCCCGGCTATCGCCTGACCGGCAGGGCGCTGGAGAGCATGGCGGGAAAGGGAGTTCGTGAAGCGCACCTGAGCCTTTCGCACGACGCGGGGGTTGCCGCGGCGGTGTGCGTGCTGGAATGAGCGGAAATCGGGTTTCCAAACGTCCGCGGCGGACAGGCGCGGCGTAGCCGCGGGAGCCAAACCACCGTGAAACGGATGCATCAATGGCAGGGAATAGAATAAGGAGGCGCGTTATGCTGTACACCATTACGCCTTCGGAAATGATGCGTGTCGAGCGCCGCATGCTGGAGGGCTCCGGCACGCCGGCATTGACGTTGATGGAACGCGCGGCGGCGCATCTGGCGGACGCGGCCCTGCCGTACCTTCGTGGAGGCGGCAGGCTGCTTTTATTATGCGGGTTTGGCCATAACGGAGGCGACGGCATCGCCGCCGCGCGGATGCTGATGGGGCGGCTCCCCGCGATGCAAACGACCGTCTGGCGGCTGGCGGGCGCGCCCTCGCCGCAAACCGCAGCCCAATGGGAGCGGCTGAAAGCTTATGCCGGACGCATGACGGTCGTAACGCCGGAGGAAGCGGTACCCGGAGCGCCCGCCGGCACGGCCTGCGTGATCGACGCGCTTTTTGGCACAGGGCTCAACCGTCCCTTGGGCGGCATCGTGCTTGCGATGGTAAAAAGCATCAACGCTTCCGGCCTGCCCGTTGTGGCGGCGGATATTCCCAGCGGGCTGAACGGCAACACGGGATACCCGCCGGAAGGCGGCGGCGGGGACAGCGTGATACGCGCCGACGTCACCGTAACGTTCCATCGCCCCAAGATCGGCCTTTTCTTAGGCGACGGGCTGGATTTTTGCGGGCGCGTGGCCGTCGGGGATATCGGTATCGGCCCCGCATGGGACGACGCACCTGGCATGGCGCTGCTTGGCCCCGGCGATTCGCTTTTACCGCCGCGCAGACATAACACCAACAAAGGCACGTATGGGCGTGTGCTGGTACTGGCCGGGTCATGGGGGATGGCAGGCGCGGCGGCCCTGAGCGCCACGGCAGCGCTTCGTACGGGCGCGGGGCTGGTGACAGTCGCGTGCCCGGAGGGCGTGGTGTCTACGGTGCAGGCGTTATGCCCCTGCGCGACCTGCCTGCCCCTGCCTGAAACGGACACATCTGCGGCCTGGGAGCGTCTGCAAAAAGCGTTGGGCAAGGCGGACGCGCTGGTCGCGGGCTGCGGGCTGGGGCAGGAGACTTTCGCGGCGGAACTGATCAAACGCTTGATTCCGTGGTTGTGTGAACACCCCTTGCCGACCGTGCTGGATGCCGATGCGCTCAACCTGTTGGCTTCGTGGAGCCGCGTACGCGCGGATGCGGACGATGCGCCCGACGTCCCGATTCCGCAGCGCCAGCCCGGCGCGGTTCACCTGCCGGACTGGGTGACACTAACCCCGCATCCCGGCGAGGCAGCGCGGTTGCTGGGCTGGCCCGTGGAGCGGGTTACGGCGGATCAGCCGTCGT
>JAJFVI010000100.1 GCA_021371895.1 Eubacteriales bacterium
GATCCCACCGGGGTGGTCGCACTGGACATCGGCGCGGCGACCGGCGGTTTTACGGACGTGCTTTTGCAGGGCGGCGCCAGCCGCGTGTTCGCCGTAGACGTGGGATACGGCCAGCTGGATTGGAAACTGCGTACCGACCCGCGCGTTACGGTGATGGAACGCACCAACGCCCGCTACCTGACGGGCGATGCGCTCGGGGGCGAAACACCCGGCCTGACCGTGATGGACGTTTCCTTTATTTCCGTCCGGCTCATTTTACCCGTAGCCGCGGAACTGATGCGGCACGAGGGGTTGTTTTGCATCCTCATCAAGCCGCAGTTCGAGGCCGGGCGGGAAAACGTGGGCAAGAAGGGCGTCGTGCGGGACCCCGCCGTACATTTAGCGGTCGTGCGCGCCGTGCGGGATTTTGCGCCCACGATCGGCTACCGTATGACGGGGCTGGATTATTCGCCCATTAAGGGACCGGAGGGAAACATCGAGTACATCGCGCGATTGGATCCCGAAGCGACGGTGGGGGCCGGTGTGAACGATGCGGATGCGGAACGTGTCGTCGCCCAGGCGCACGGCACGCTTGACTGAATACGATTGTATGAATATGCATTCTATGGTAGAATAATCATATACCTCGCAGGCTCGCTGCGCCGGAAACGGCGCGCGACGAAAGGGGATGCGTCCATGCAAAACGTTTACCTGATGATGCGCCAGCGTCTGTCCGATGGCGCCGCGCTTTTCACGCGGATCATGGCGGCGCTGGAGGCGGAGGGTATGACCGTATGCCCGGAGCCATGGCTGCAAGGGGGCGCCGATGATGCCGACGCCTGCGACGCGGGCACCTTCCCCATGGACGTCGTCATGTCCGTCGGCGGGGACGGGACGCTGCTTCGCGCGACGCAGGTGGCTATCGCGCACAACGTGCCTATCATCGGGGTGAACGTGGGACATATCGGCTTTTTGGTGGAAAGCGAACTGGAGAATCTTGCGGAGGTCTGCCGGAGCCTGAAACAGGACGATTTTAACGTCGAAAGCCGCATGATGCTGGACGTGGTTTTACAGGACGGTACGGTGAAAACGGCGCTCAACGACGTTGTTATCAGCCGCGGAGGCTATGCGGGCCTGATTACCATCAAAGTGTCCGTTGGCGAGGAAATTATCGGCCGTTACGTGGCGGATGGGCTGATTATCTCCACACCCTCGGGTTCCACAGGCTATTCCCTTTCCGCGGGCGGCCCGATTATTTGCCCGGACATGGATTGCATGGTGCTTTCGCCCATCTGCCCGCACTCGCTGCAGCATCGGCCGGTGGTGGCCGGCGCCGGGCAGATTGTGACCATTGAGCTGGATTGCGAGCCGGAGCAGACCGCCCAGCTGGACGTGGACGGGCGTATGGTGGGGACGCTCTCGGGGCGCGAAAAGGTGACCATCTGCCGCTCCGATACCGTTACACGCCTGATTCGCTTCGGTTCCCATAGTTTTTTCCAGCGGATTCGCGCCAAACTGACCGAGTGGAGCTGCTAACAAGGAGGTTTCACCATGAAGTCGTCTCGACAAAACGCGATTCTGGAGATTATCCGGGAAAAGAACATCGACACACAGGAGGAACTGGCCGACGAACTGCGTAAGCGGGATTTTCAGGTGACGCAGGCCACCGTTTCTCGAGACATCCGGGAACTTCGGCTGCTCAAGGTGCTCACGGCGGCAGGGACGTACAAATACGCCGCGATCGAAAAGCCTGAAAGCGGCATGAGCGAACGATTTCACCGGATTTTCAGTGAATCGGTGCTCAGTATGGTGCATGCCTACAATCAGGTGATTATCAAAACCCTGCCGGGAAGTGCCAACGTCGCCGCCGAGATGATCGACAATCTCTACTGGCCGGAGATACTGGGCACACTGGCCGGGGATAACACCATCCTGATGATTGTCCGCTCCGTGGAGGAAACCGACGTCGTCATTAAGCGCATCGAAGATATGCTGCGATAGAAAACGCAGGTAACACCGCCCGGGAAAGCTGAAACGATCCGCAAAGGATGTGCGTGACCCATGCTTGTATCCATGACCGTGCGGAATATCGCGCTCATCGAGCGTTTGGAAGTACAGTTCCACAAAGGGCTGCACGTGCTGACCGGCGAAACCGGCGCGGGCAAATCCATCGTTGTGGACGCTATCAACCTGATGTTGGGAGAGCGCGCCGATCGCGGGCTGATCCGCACGGGGTGCGACAAAGCCACGGTGGAGGCGATTTTTGATCTTTCCGACGCCCCGCAGGTGAAGGCGCTTTTACAGGCCGAACTGCTGGAAGCGGAAGGCAACTTGATGCCAGTAATGCGGGAGATCAGCCTGAGCGACCGCAATATTTGCCGCGTATGCGGCGTGATCGTCCCGCTGACGCTGCTCAAGCAGATTTCCGGCTATTTGGTGGATATTCACGGGCAGCACGAGCATCAAAGCCTGCTTGACCCTAAAAATCACCTCGGGTTTCTGGACGCGTTCGGCGACGGGGAACACAGGGGCTTCATGGCGGCCGCCGCGGAAACCTGCCGCCGGTGGCGTGAGGCAAGCGCAGTTTTCAGCGCCCTTCGCAAGGAAAACGCGAAACGGGAAGAGCGCATGGAGCTGCTTTCCACGCGTCTGAAAGAACTGGAGGCGGCACGCCCGACCGTGGGCGAAGAGGCCGAGCTGATCCGCCAGCGCGCGCGGCTTGCCGACGCCGAGAAGATCAGCGGCGCTATTGAGGCGGCTTACGATGCTCTGACGGCGGCGGAGGGCGAGCGTCCGAGCGTAACGGTGCTTTTGAAGGAAGCACGGGAAGAAATGACACGCATCGCCGAATACGACCCCCGCTTCGCCGCGCTCAGCGAGCGGCTGTCTTCCGCGTTTTATGAAGCCGAGGAGATGGGCATTGAGCTTCGCGATCTGGCCGAGGGTGAAAACTTCGACCCGGATAAGAACGAGCGGATACTGGCTCGGTTGGATACATACCGGAGGCTGGAGAAGCGTTATGGCATGGAAGCGGATGAATTGGCCGACTACGCCGAGCGCCTGCGGGATGATATGAACGCCTTCGCTTCCATGGATGATCGCCTGCAAAAGGCCGAGGTGGAGTTTAAGGCACGTTTGGCCGAATATCGTACGGCGGCGGGAGAGCTGACCCAGTCCCGCGCCATATTGGCAAGACGTTTTGAAACCCTGATGGAGAGCCAGCTGAGCGAGCTGGGTATGGGCAGCACGCGGTTTTCCTGCACCTTTACCCAACCCGCGCCCGGCCAGAAGCAGGTGCCTTCGACGCACGGGGACGATCATGTGGAGTTTTTTATCGCCCCCAACGTGGGCGAGCCGCTCAAGCCGCTTGTCAAAACCGCGTCGGGCGGCGAACTGTCCCGGATTATGCTGGCGCTGAAAGCCGCGGCGGCCGATCACGCCATGATCCCCACGATGATTTTCGATGAGATCGACACCGGCATCAGCGGGCGCGTGGCCGGCGTGGTAGCCGAAAAAATGGACGACATCGCAAGGTTCCATCAAGTGATCTGCGTGACGCACTTGGCGCAGATTGCCGCCATGGCGGACGTGCAATACCGCGTGGAAAAAAACGTACAGGGCGACCGAACGCTGACAACGGTGGCCGAACTTTCACCCGGAGAACGGGTGGAGGAGATCGCGCGGCTGGTGGGTGTGGGTGAACAGCACTACGAAAGCGGGGTCGTTCACGCGCGTAACCTGCTTGCTGCCGCGTGGGAACGCAAGCAAGGTCACCGCGGCTGACACCCGCCCGCGGCGGCGTGACCCTGCGGCTTATTTCCTGTTACCGCAACCAGTATATAAAGATTTAAAACAGACGAAATGCAGTCGGAGTGGGCTTGCTTTTTCCTGTTATATGCTATACTATATCGTAAAGGCATGCATAATGCCTGTTTGTCTGTACGAATGCAATCAGGAAGGATAGAGGTTCATGAGTCTATTTCACATGTTTCCCGGGGGAATCCACCCTCATGAAGGGATAAACGGGAAGGCGGTTACCTGCCAACTGCCCATTGAGGAGCTTGCGCAGCCCTCTCGCGTGGTCATCCCGCTGCAGCAGCACATGGGAGCGCCCTGCAAAAGCCTGGTTTCCAAAGGTGATTTGGTGAAAACCGGCATGATGATCGGCGAACCGGTCGGGTTTCTCAGCGCGGCGGTGCATGCCAGCGTTTCCGGCAAGGTAGTTGGCGTGCAGCCCTGCCTACTGGCTAACGGCCTGCAACAGCCTTGTGTGATCATTGATAACGATTTTAAGGACGAATGGGTGGCGCTGACCCCTGTGACCGATCCGGACAAGCTGGACGGCAAAGCACTGGCCGATTTGGCCCGCAAGGCCGGGCTGGTGGGGTTGGGCGGGGCGACATTTCCGCACGCCGTTAAATTTTCGCTGCCGCCGGATAAGCCGGTGGATACGTTGATTCTCAACGGGGCGGAATGCGAGCCGTATCTCTCCGCCGACCATCAACTGATGCTTACGTACGCTACGCAGATCATCCGCGGCGCGAAGGTCATCCAGAAAGCGCTGAAAATCGAAAAAATCATCGTCGGCATCGAAAACAACAAAATAGACGCAATCCGGGTCATGAGCGACGCTTGCGCGGGCGACCCAAGCGTGTCTGTCGAAGGGCTGCCGGTGCACTACCCCCAGGGTGGTGAAAAACAACTGGTGTACTCGCTGACCGGGAGGGTTGTAAAATCCGGCGGCCTGCCGCTGGATAGCGGGGTGATTGTCCTCAACGTGGGCAGCGCCTACGCGCTTTACCGTGCGGTGTACGAAGGCCGGCCCATTGTGGATCGCGTCGTCACCGTCAGCGGCTGTGTCAAGCGCCCCGCCAACTATCAGGTACGCATCGGTACAACCGTGGAGTGGCTTTTGGATACCTCCGGCGGGCTTTTGCCCAAGGCCAAGGTGCTTTTATACGGCGGCCCGATGATGGGTCTGGCTATCAGCCGACTGGATATTCCCGTTACCAAGGGCTGCTCCGGCATCACGGCGCTGGAAAGGGCTTCGGCGCTGGAAGACGAAAGCAACTGCATCCGCTGCGGGCGCTGCTCTGAGGTTTGCCCGATGAAGCTGGTGCCTTCCACGCTGGATAAGCTGATGCGCAAAAGCATGTTCGACGAGGCCGAACGGGAAGGCGTGATGAACTGTATAGAATGCGGCGCCTGCACGTGGAGTTGCCCGGCCAAGCGGCAGCTGACGCAAAGCTGCCGCACCAGTAAAATGGTCATCACACAGCGCCACAGGGCGGAAGCAGCCAAACAAAAAGCCGATGCGGCGAAGAAAGCCGCACAAGCCGCGCAAAAAGAGGAGGGGAAGTAAGGTGCAACGCAAGCTGGTCGTATCTGCCGCCCCACATTTGCGCAACGAGGCTGTTTCCACACGCAAGCTGATGCTGGACGTGATTATCGCCATGCTGCCTACGGCGGTGGCGAGCGTCCTCTTTTTC
>JAJFVI010000106.1 GCA_021371895.1 Eubacteriales bacterium
CATCCATGGGGAGCGGTGCCGCTGCGTACAGCGTCGTGGATTCCGCAAATGCGCCCGGCAGAAGCGAGGCGGACGGCACCAGCACGATCAGCGCCAGCAGCAGCAAAAGCAAGAGTACCAGCCGCAGACAGCGAAAAAACGATCTGTGCTCAGAAGTCGAAACACGCATATGGCAACCCTCCCGGTGAATATAGGCAATGATCCTACACCGCGCCGGCAGGCAGCGATGCGGTAAGTTATTGCTATTAAATATGCCAGCAGCTGATTAATCCCCGAAATTGACCCAAAGCACGGGGCGAATCGTACCGCTGGGACGATAAACGTCTCTGCTGCCATAGCCGCTCACACGACCGTCAGCCCTCACGCCGGAGGCATCAATAGGACGCACGCCAGGCGAGCGCAGCCACCACCAAGTATTCCCGCTGGATTCATTCACGTAAGCGCCTTGCGCTATTGCGTATACAGTCGGCTGCGCCTGACGGCCGGTTTGATCGGGGAAGTATGCAAGCACTTCGGTGTAACTTAAAAGGAATACCTTGTCTGTGGTATCCTCACCGCCAGACGTGCCGTAAGTCGAATTGTTTACGATCGTAACCGGAGTAATCTTTGCCTGCTCCTCGGCTAAAAACGTCTCATGGAAGAAGGTATCGTTCAGCCATGCGCGGAGGGTGCATTGAGCCCATGTCATGCTTACAAAATCTGTGTTGTACGGCCGAGCGTCAAGGCAGTATCTGCTGATGAGCAACGCTTGATTGCCGTCCGTTTCAAGCACAATCCAGTCAACGGGTTCTTTTCCGTTATCTAAATTGTTATCTTGCTCATAGCTGCCGAAGGTGACGATGCTGCCAACGGTATATTCGATCGTTTCCTCCGCCATGGCCGAGAGTGCGAACGACAGGCAGAGTGTCAAGCTTAGAAGAATAGCAAAGAGTCTTTTCATTACTTATTTTCTCCTGTTCCTATCTATCTGCGTGGTTACCACGGCTACCGACAAGGGGAAAAAAGGCTATGGGCGATCCTCACATTCCCGAATTTTATAGTACCTTGCGATGAAAGTTATAACAACTTTGTCATTGCCGGACAGGATAGACATAGCCTGTTTCTTTTCGCAGTTGAAATCGTTGTTCAACAGCCGCTTAACCGTTTTACTTCGTAAATGCAACGCGGCCAACAGGCTCACTCCCTTTAAACTGCGGTTCTTCCAGTCATCCGATAGTTGATTATACTGTTGCGTTTCGAAATAAGCAAGGCATTGTTACAATGGTAAAGTGGAACCTATAAGGGAGTAAAAAATAGTATGAACAGGATATAAAGTACCCCGCCCTATTCATCCGCATATAAATGGCGCATCCGGCGGAAGGATTTTAAACATACGAAAAAGGAGCATGCGAGAGGATTGTATATCCGGTTCGCTTAACTCCTTTGGTTTGACGCATTTGGTGAATGAATCGGCTCCAGCGGTCGCCCTGCAAACAGGAACCCTGGCAAGAGAAAAAACGATAATGCGAGTGGCAGAAAACCTTAGAACGCCGTGCCCTGATGCCCGTCTGCAAGCGTTCCGCAGGCCAGCTGTACCACCTGACCCCGATAAACCACCTGGCAGGCAACGCCCTGCCAGCCCTTCGGAAGCCGGGGGGATATCCTGATGCCATCCGCATCGGGTTGTATGCCAAGAAAACCCCATAACAGCGCCATGTATGCGCCCCCGGCCGCCGCCGGATGGGTACCGCCGATGTACACTAACCCTGCCCATTGCTTGCCGCCGCCGTTGAGGTCGGCTTGCGCGCTTCCCAGAAACAGGGGATACGCCTCGTCCGGTTTGCCGATGGCGCAGGCGGCCAACGCGTACATGCAAGCGCTCAGCGAGCTGCCGTGCTCGGTGCGGGGCAGATAATACTCATAATTCGCGCGCAGGGTATCCGCCGTATAGCGGTCGCGCAGCATAAACAACAAGGTAATCACATCCGCCTGCTTGATAACCTGCGTTTGCGCGGCCACCCCGTAAGCGCCGCCCCAGTATTCGCGGGGGTCGATCAAGCGGGCGCGTACCTGCGCGACGGTCGCGTCCTCCAGGGCGAAGTAGCCGTCAAACTGCTCCATCACACCCTTTGCATCCGGAGCTTGCCGTTTAAGGCTGCACGCAGCCTCCGTAAAGCGTGGAATTTCAGTTTTAAAGCGGAGCTTACGCTCCAAAGCTTCAAAATCATCCGGTGCCTGACGCGCCATCCGCGTGGTCACCTCCACCGATTGTTCAAACACGAAGCGCGCCATTTCATTGGTATAGGCATTGTTATTCACGCGTTCGTGGTACTCATCGGGGCCGATCACGTCCCGAAGCTCGTCGATATCGCTCTCCACGCGGCGGACGAGCAGGCTGTGATAGAATCGCGCGGCTTCCACCAGCACCTCCGCGCCGCCCTCCCGCCAGAGGGAATCGTCCCCCGTCCAGCGCGCGTACTTCCAAAGCCCGTACACCACGGCCGCCGTGATGTGGATCTGCTTATCGCGGAAATAGGTGCGCATGGGGCGCTGCGTAAACACATCCGTCACATTGTAGTCCGAGCAGGCGTCATAGCCGCCCTCCTGACTTTCCCAGGCATAAAACGCGCCGCGCAGGCCGTACTGCTCCGCTTTCACCCGCGCGCCGGGAAGCGTGTCGATACGATAGCGCAAGGTGGCTTTGGCGACCTCCGGCAAGATGGCCAGATAGAAATCCAGCATGAACATTTCCGTATCCCAGAAGATCGCGCCTTTGTAGGTTTGGCCGGACAGCCCCCGCGCGGGCACGGAAAGGCTTTCCGCGTGCCGGGGTGCAACGGACAGCAGGTGGTAGGCGGAGTAATTGAGCGCCTGCTCGGCTGTCTCGTCTCCGTCGATTTCGATATTTGCGCGCTCCCAAAGCTTTTCCCAGCAGCGAATGTGCTGCGTGCGCAGCGTCGCATAAGCGGGCGCGGCCTGCGCCGCGCGCCGTGCGGCGTCCGCCGGGCTTTGCGTATCCCTGCTGGTGTACACGGCGGCGGTCAGCGTAAACGTCGCGGTTTCCCCGGCCCGGAGCTGGAAAGCAAAGGCGGCGATGCGCTTGCGGGCATCGGTGCGGTCGCGGCGCGTATGCGCAAGGTCGAGCGTGTACCCGGCGCATACCGCGACCTGATCCCCTTCGTTGGTGGTGCCAAGCGCCGTCAGCAGTTCATCCTGCGTATCCAATGCCATTTCGCGGTAATGCGGGCCGTGAATATCCCACACATCGCCGTCGATGGCGGCTTCCAGCGTGAATGTTGCCGCGCTTTGGGCCGTGACGGTCGCTTGCAGACAAAGCAGATGAACCTGCTCCATGTGGGAGAATCGCTCAATATGCAGGCATACCCCGTTTTCAAAGCGGGTTTCCCGGCTGTGGAGGGCGCGGCGCACATCCAGCGTTTGCCGGTGCGCGTCTGCGGCTGCTTCCGGCAGCGTAAGCGGCTCGCCACCGGACAGGAACCGCAGCGCGAAGGGGTTGGGGGCGTTGAGCGGTTCCCGCCAGCCGGTGCCGAAACGGTCATAGATGCCTGCCAGGTTCACGGCCACCAGCTGATCCCTGCCATACTCCTCCAGCGTGCCGCGCACGCCCATATAACCGTTGCCGGTCAGGTAACGGTTGCCCAGATCGGGAATTTCCTCCCTGGCGCAGGAAGAAGTAGTAATCATTAGCTCCTTCATACATGCTCGCTCCTGATGTTCATAGGGTAGATTTAACGTTCAACTTGCGGGGAGAAGAGAAGGGTTCCCCGTTGGGAAACCCTGAAAAATGCTAGGAACTATGGTGAAGATCATGCGGTTTGGCGCGAGTCATATAGTTTACGTTCTGCACGCTGCCCCCAGACCCTTACGGGCTCCGCCCATCAGCTATTTTTCACCTTCGCGACGCTTTGCCGCTTAATCAGCTTTACCGGCATGGTAATGCGGTTTTCCACGTGCGGTTCATGCTCGATGTGGCCGATGAGCATATCCGCCGCACGGCTCCCGCGAAGCGTAACATCCTGATGCACGGTGGTCAGCTGCGGGCTGGTGAGGCGTGCGATGTTCAAATCATCAAATCCGATGATGCTCACATCCTTGGGCACCCGCTTGCCTGCCTCGTTCAAGCCGGAAATCAGACCGGCCGCAAGTATATCCGCCGTGGCGAATATGGCGGTATAGTCATCCCGCATGGCAAGCTCACGCCCCAGCGCGATGCTTTGATCAATGCCGATCTCAAGCCCGTAAACATCCTCTTCATGGGGTTGCAGGCCGTATTCGGCCAGCGCTTCCCGGTACCCTTCAAAGCGCTCCCGCAGCACGCCCAACTCATGGAGAGGCGGCCCGCAAAAAAGGATGCGGCGATGCCCCATCTCCAGCAAATGGCGGGTGGCGATGTATCCGCCCTGACGATCTTCCAGACGCACCTGCAGCACCTCGTCCAGCACATAGCTATCCAGCAGCAGAAAAGGCGTGGGTTGCTTGAGCAGCTCCGTAAAAAAATCGGAAGGGAAAATGCCGGTTAAAATCAGCCCGTCCAGGCTCCAGTTGTTAAGCAGGCTCAACAGATCGGGTGTGGAATCAATGGTGCGCATCATCATATAGTACCCACGCTCGCGAAGCGTCTGCTCAATGCCCGCCAGTAACGCGCCGTGGAACGGATCCTGAAAGAAACCGCCGGACTCCAACGGCACCAGATGGTTGATGACACCGATGATGTGCGAACTGCTGGATACCAGCGCCCGCGCGGAAAGGTTGGGCACATAGTGCATATCGCGGATGGCCTGGTTTATGTGCTCGATCATCTCGGGAGAAACGCGCCCTGCGTTGCCACGAACAACATTGGTAACGGTCGTAGGGCTTACGCCCACGGCGCTGGCGATATCTTTAATGGTCACCACAGCGGGATGCCTCCTCCATTGATATTATGAATAGTATAACACATTCCGGGTTATAGTGAAAAGTGCTGAATGTGAAATACGGGAAATAAACATTTTACGTAAAACCCATTGACATTAAAAAATGAGCATGTTATAATCCAGTTAAGTTGAACGTAAAACTATCCATTGTGCTCACCGAAGGTTTTGTATCGTGCAAGAGGAAGGCGCCGTCTTATCACGATGGAAAACCAAGGATGAAACTTGATAGGTTTAACGTAAAACTCACCGTTGGAGAGAGGATACGCTCAGGCGTATCTCGAAGCATCTCATCAATATCAAAGGAGGGTTCCCCCCATGAAGAAACTGGTTGCTCTATTGCTGTCGCTATGCTTGTGCCTCACCGCAGGCTTCGCGCTGGGCGAGACGGTGCTCAAGCTGGGCATTTACCCCGAGGACGTCGATACCGCTGCGATTCAGGCACACGATTTTTACCTTGCGGAGTTTGCCAAGCTGATGCCGGACGTAAAGGTAGAAAAAGCACACTACAAGTACGCTGTGGACACCTTCGTCGCCATGGCGGAAGCGGGCACCGTACCCACGATCTTTGAAACATGGTTTACCGAGCCCAAGAAGCTCATCAAGGGCAGCTTTGTGGCAGACATCACCGAAGAACTCAATGCTCTGGGCTGGGCGGACAAAATGAACCCCAATATCAGCGCTTTGCTCAGCGATGACAACGGCCATATCTACGGCGTACCGCGCGATGGATATGCGCTGGGCCTGATGATCAATGCCGAAGTGTTTGCGGATGCGGGTCTGGTGGATGAAAACGGCATCCCGCTCTATCCCACCACGTGGGACGAGCTGGCGCAGACCGCTGTGAAGATCAAGGAAGCCACCGGTTCCGCAGGCCTGTGCCTGCTGGCCAAGGATAACGCTGGCGGCTGGCACTTCTCCAATATCGCGTGGTGCTTTGGCGCAAACCTCGAAAGCCAGAGCGCCGACGGCATGTGGGTCGCCGAGCTCAACAGCCCCGAGGCCGTTGCCGCCATGCAGTATGTGAAAGACCTCAAATGGAAGTATGATGTGCTGACCGCCGACCCGACCAGCGAAGATTGGGGCACGGGCTTCACCCAGTTGGGTACCGGCGCGGCCGCCATGTACATTGCCGCCAATGATGCGGTTTCCCAGCCTACCACCAACAACGGTTTGGCTGTGGATAAGCTGATGATGGTCGGCATCCCCGCCGGCCCGGGCGGCCAGTACAGCCTGTTCGGCGGCACGCCCTACATGTTCGCCGCCAACGCCACGCCTGACGAAATCAACGCAGCGCTCACCTACCTTGAAGTGATGGGCAAGGCGCCGGAACTGACCGAAACCGCCAAGGCCGGCCTCATCGAGGATGCCAAAGCGCGTCAGGCGAACGGCACCCCTGTGATTAACGAATTCCCCAGTTGGACAGACGCGGCGCTCGTGGCTGCGCGTCAGGCGATCGTGGCTGAGTACAGCAATGTGGACAGCCGCATGTTCCAGAACTACTTTGACACCGTCGCCAAGGAGGGCAACCTCCGCATGGAAGTATCCCAGAATGCGCAGGAAATGTACGCGGAACTGACCAAGGTGCTGCAGGCTGTAGTGACCG
>JAJFVI010000119.1 GCA_021371895.1 Eubacteriales bacterium
CGCAACGCCATCAACATCGGTCTGCCTATCATTGTGTGCGACGGCGATTTTCATGCCGGCGACCGGCTGACGGTTGATTTAAGCGCCGGTACCATCCAAAATCATACGATCGGCGCAAGCTACACATTTTCGCCGTTCCCACCCTTCCTGCAGAAGATCATCGAGGCGGGCGGGCTGATGAATGCCATGTCGGGAGGAGAAATCGCGTGAAGTTCAACATCGTACTTGTACCGGGCGACGGCATCGGGCCGGAGATTGTTTGGGGTGCGGTGGAAGTGCTGACCGCCGTAGGCCGGAAGTTCGGCCATACCTTCGACTTTGAAACCGTGCTGGCCGGCGGCTGCGCGATTGACCGTTTCGGCGTGCCCTTGCCGGATGAAACCCTGCAAAAGTGCCTGAGCAGCGACAGCGTGTTGCTGGGCGCAGTGGGCGGCCCAAAGTGGGATACCCTACCCGGGCATCTGCGGCCCGAGCGGGCGCTGCTGGGTATTCGTAAAGAATTGGGGCTTTTCGCCAACCTGCGCCCCGCGAGGCTCCAAAAGGTATTGGCTTCGGCCTCACCCCTGCGTGCGGACATTGCCGACAAGGGAGTTGATCTGCTGATTGTCCGGGAATTGACTGGCGGAATGTACTTCGGTCCCCGCGGGCGCGGGCAGGGCGAAATGGGCGAAACCGCCTTCGATACCGAGGTGTACAGCCGGGGCGAGATTGAGCGCATCGGGCGCGTAGGGTTTGAAACCGCCATGAAGCGGAACAAAAAGCTCTGCAGTGTGGATAAGGCCAATGTGCTGGAAAGTTCCCGTCTCTGGCGGGAAACCATGCACGAGCTGGCGAAGGAATACCCTGAGGTCGCCTACAGCGATATGCTGGTGGATAACGCCGCCATGCAGTTGATTCAGAACCCTTCGCAGTTTGACGTGATCGTGACCAGCAACCTGTTTGGCGATATTCTTTCCGATGAAGCTTCACAGCTTACCGGTTCCATCGGTCTGCTGGCCTCCGCATCGTTGGGGGAAGGGACGCGCGGCATGTACGAGCCTATCCACGGCTCAGCGCCGGACATCGCGGGGCAGGGCATCGCTAACCCGATCGCGACCATCCTGTCGGCGGCGATGATGCTCAACCTCTCTTTCGGCCTCACCGAGGAAGCCGCCGCGGTGGATGCCGCGGTGGCGGCCGTGCTTGCCTCCGGCGCGCGCACGCGGGATATTGCGGCTGGCGGCGCGTACATATCCGGCGCGGAGATGACCCGCCGCATTATCCAGGCACTGTAAGGCGTGGACAGTCAAACTGCACAATAACGGCCCGACGAACGATCATCGTTCGCCGGGCCGTTTCTTGCATAGGTTGGTCAGTGTGCGTATCTCGTGTCGATCACGGGCTTGCCGTCCGCATCCAGTAGTACGGTCAGCCCACCGGAATACCCTGCGGAGTGGAAAAGGTATTGCACGCCTGTTGTTGTGTCCACCCATATCTCCATTATGTTCATGCTGCCCTGGCGGTAGATGCGCTCGAAACGTTTATCGTCGTCCCACACGGTTACCTGCTCCCTTCCGATTCAGCATCCATTCACGCTATTAGGGTAACGCGTCTCCGCCGCTTTCGCAATGCTTCCCGCCCGAATACCGCGCGTATAAGGCCGAAGCGTTCGTTTTGCGCGTCAAGTCGCGGAACAGCGGTGTTGAACGCCTAAAATCGGGGTGAATTTTCAGCATAAGAAGAACATATGTGCCACCGACTGCAACGGAATTGCGGGAAAGATGGAGCACCAGGAAGTACCCGATGCCGTGGAAACGCTGCCGGCTTTGTGCCGCGCTGTTCTGCGCGCTGTTTATACACGCAGCCGGTGCAGCCGACGACGACCGAACGACTGGAATAGCTTGGCGATACGCATTCAGTCGGAAGGTTGCGTTTCTCCGATGCTACCCGGGAAGGAAGCATCTTTGACAGATAAAAACGCCCGGCGAACGATGATCGTTCGCCGGGCGTTTGTCTATCCATTGCGAGCTGTTCAGCGCACATACTCCGCGCTTACCACAGGCTTGCCCTCCGCGTTCAAAAGCGGCGTCAACCCTCCGGTGTAGCCCGATACGCTGAACAGGTAGTTTACACCGGTCTTTGTGTCTACCCAGATTTCCATGGCGTTGATGCCACCCTGGTGGAAGATCTGCTCGAATCGTTTCTTCTCTTCATCCCACATCGCGTATCGCCCTCCTTCGGTTCCATTCGCTTACGACGTCCATAGCGTAGCACACCGGCCGCCGCTGTGCAAGCCTGACGGCGTAAATGCCGTATAAGCGGGCAAACACAGGGGAAAACAAGTCGCCAGCAGCCCGTTTGCGGGAAGCTGGCGACTTTATAGTGCGTTCGGAGCGTGCGGGTATAAACGTAGGGCGGCAGGCATGGTTTACGCCGACGGCTTTGGAACCAGCTTTAGCGGGAAAAGCGGGTAGTTCAGGGCGACGTGGATACGGTAGGATACCAGTTGGAACTGTTTTTTCCCCATCGTGCGTTCGAATACTTTTTTCACCGCTTTCTCAGCCTCGTAATCTCCATTCGGCCAGACAACTTTTAAATCGGTATTTGTATAATATACGATTAAGTGCCTCTCCCAACCTTGTTCCAGCCAGTCGCCGAGATAACGCCACCAACTGTCGTCGCTGCTCCCCAGGGACATACCGTAGATAATGACGAACTGGCTCTGCTGGATGGCTTTATGAGCATGCGTTTCCCGGTTTCTGCGATTGTTTTGGTTGGCAATGGGTTTAACGAATTTACAGTACAGGGATTCGTCCATAAAAGCGGGGTTATGAATCTGTTTAGGGCTATCAACGCCGAGAATCATGGCGGCCAGGTGCGTTCCGTGGACGTGCGTTACGCCCCGATATTCGTATGTGATTGGCTTGGGGTGGATTGGGTTGGTAAACGCAGGATCGAGCTTGATAAACCGCCGCAGGCACCGATCGAACACAAACGAATAATTGTAGGATACGAAGTTGTACCGCACGGTTTGATCCTTGTCCATCTTCTCACGCCATGCTTTGGAGACGATGCGGATATTCTCTTCGGGCAAGCCTTTATAAGGGCATTGCAGCGCACTTTTGAATCTATGGTGAATGTCGCTCTCCGTGGTCGCGTTGATTATGGCGTCGGATTGCGCCTGAAAGATAAAGGAGGATAATTCCTCAATCAGATCGTTAAACAAATCGCAAAACTCCAGTTCGCCCTTGAGATTTTGCTCGAAATTAGCTGTGAACCTTCCCAACGCTATCTCCATATCGCTCCAGGTCTGAATGCCCTGCTTCATTTCGGTTAGAATAAGCCTTTTCTTTTCCGTGACGACCGGATTTTTACACTTGATCGGAAGGTAGTAATCCAAAAAATCGCGATACTTCGTGTCCAGCCCTACGCTCAGGTCAAACCCGTTTCCGATCAGAAGCGTAACGTCCATCAGTCTCATCCTTCCCGACGATACCAGAGGGGATATGGCGGCCTGTAAGCCGCTGAAACAGCACCGTGCTAAAGGGCACACCTCATGGTAAAGCATTAACCTGTACACAGGCTTGAAACCCTGCGGGCAACGAAACCAGCGGCGTGCGGGACGAGAAGAATATATTGGAATTCTAAAGAAATAATACCATATGAAATTACGGCTGTAAAGCACTAATTTGTACAAATGGTGTATTTTTTTCTGCTGTTCGGTTACTACCTGTTTTGCCGATACGGCTGAGGTCTACTTCCGTATATTGAAGAAAAAGTGGTTTTACGGACTATATTCTGTAAAAACAGGATTTCCGTTCGGGTTTGTATGACAAAACGGTGTTTACGCGTTGCAAACGGCGCAGGGGTATTGTATAATGGAGCGGATTCCAACGCGGCAAAACCGCGTTTGTCGTAAAATGGACCCGTAGGAAAGGAAGGTTCCCGATGAAAAAATTGATAGCTGTATTGGTAAGCATGGTAATGCTTGTATCTCTCGCAACCTTCGCCCTGGCCGAGGAGAAAGCCCCGCTGAAGGTGGGGGTTTGCATTGCAGAGGCGCTGGGTGATTTGGGCTTTAACGACAGTGCCGTCACGGGGCTTGAGAAGCTGGAAGCCGATTACGGCGTTACGGGCAGCTATGTGGAATGCAAAAGCGACGCCAGCAAATACCAAAGCACGTTGGCGAACGCCGCGGACGAAAACGATGTTGTGGTGGCTGTGGGCTGGCAGTTCTGGGATGCGCTGTCCGTGGTCGTACCGGCAATGCCGGATACGCTTTTCATCTTCGTGGACAACGGGCTGGACGGGCTGGGCGACAACCTGCTTTCCATCGTGTACGCTGAAAACGAAGGTTCCTTCCTGGTCGGCTACATCGCCATGAAGACCTCCCAAAGCCAGACCATCGGCTTTGTAGGCGGTACGGACGACGACACTATCAATAACTTCTTTGTTGGCTATGAGCAGGGCGCTCTGTATGCCAACCCCGAGGGAAAGGTGCTTGATCCCGTATACGCGGGCGATTACGAGTCTCCCGATACCGGCAAGGAACTGGCCATTACACTGTACAACGGTGGTGCGGACGTGGTGTTCGCCGTAGCCGGCAAAACCGGGCTGGGCGTGTTTGATGCGGCTAGGGAACTGAACAAATACGCCGTGGGTGTGGACAGCGACCAGAAGTACATCGACCCCGAACACATCATCTGCTCCATGAAAAAGGATATTGGCGGCAGCATCTACGAGGTCGTCAGCCGCTATATCACGGACGGCGTTTTTGACGGCGGTACCATTTGGAACGCGGATATGACCACCGGCTTCGTGAGCATCGGGTATGGCGACGATACTATGACCCAGCAGGTCTCCAGCGATCTGAAGGACGAGGTAGACGCGCTGGCGCAAAAGATCATCAGCGGCGAGATCGTGGTGGAATCCACGCGCTGAAGCCGAAAACCGAAAATATAAAAGACGCGCGCCCCGCCGCTGATCAAGCAGCGCGGCGCGCGTCTTTTGTTTGCGGCGGACTTCGAAGCCCTTTCCCAATCCACGGTGTTGTGCTATAATACAATAAGATAAAACGTCTAAATTCGATACCCATCATAAAAGGAGTGGTAAGGTTGAGCGAAGCCATTCTGGGCATGTTGACGTCCGTCACCGGTGCGCGGCTGGAAAAGCGTACCTGGCATCCCGCGGGAACACCGCGCGCGATCGTACAGGTGGTGCATGGCATGGCCGAATATATCACCCGGTACGATGCGACCGCAAAGCGCCTAAACGAGGCAGGTTTTCTGGTTGTGGGGCATACGTACCTCGGCCACGGCGAGCAGGCGGAAACGTTGGGCTGGTTTGCCGAGCGCAACGGTTGGGATGCGCTGATTGAGGACGTTCATGCACTGCGCAAAGAAACGCAGCAGGCGTATCCAACGGTGCCGTACTTTCTGTTGGGACACAGCATGGGCAGCTTCATTGTCCGTACCTATTGCCAAAAATACGAGGCCGGGATGGCCGGCGTGCTGCTGTCCGGCAC
>JAJFVI010000129.1 GCA_021371895.1 Eubacteriales bacterium
TTGTTCGTACACCTATACCATACAATGCCTTGCCGCAATGCTTACAATTTGTTTCCATCGTTCCCGCTCCGATCATTCTTTTCATTCTATCTTACGATGATCCTGCGGAATTGGGTAGCTACGGCGCGGTTTGACGGTTACTGATCTATGGGAAAGGGTGCAGGGGCAATTATCCCATTCTCTCCTCCCTCGCACGCAAGCTGCCCGTTTTCCCGTATATCGCCAACAGGAGATCCATGCTGTATATCGACAATCTGGTGGAGTTCGTGCGGCTGATGGTGCAAAACGGGGAAAGCGGCATCTACTGCCCGCAAAACAGCGAATACATCAACACGAGCACGCTGGTCAAGGCCATCGCGGCCGTCCACGGGAAAAAGGTATGGCTGGTCAGGGGCTTCGGGTGGGCCGTGAAACTGGCAAGCCTGGTTACGCCACGGATGAAAAAGGCGTTCGGCAGTCTGCTATATGCCATGGAACTGAGCGAATACAAAGATAACTATATCGTCATGGGGTTCCGGGAATCGGTGGAAGCGACGGAAAGCTAAACCGGAAGGCCGTCTTTTAACGCGGCGGCAGTCCGCTGCCGTCCGAAACAGCCCTCCGAGACGTATGCAAAGGACGTATATGAAAAAAGTCTTGCTCCTTGTAAACCATGACATCGTGGTCTATAATTTCAGGCTGGAGATCATCGAACGCTTGCTGCACGACGGCTATCAGGTTTTCGTATCGTCGCCGTACGGCGAGAGGATCGAGGACTTGAAAGCGCTTGGCTGTGCCTACATCGAAACGAAAGTCTCCCGCCACGGCTTAAACCCGTTGGAAGACTACCAACTGCTCACGTTCTACCGCAAGCTGATTGGACGCATCCAACCGGACGCGGTGCTCGGGTATACCATCAAACCCAATATCTACGGCGGCATCGCGTGCAATCGCACCGCCACACCGTTCATCGCCAATATTACCGGTTTGGGCACGGCGGTGGAAAATTCCGGCTTTATTCAAGCGCTGACTTTGACACTCTACCGCTTCGCCTTTCGGCATGTGCAGCGCGTGTTTTTTCAAAACGACGCCAGCCGTAAGCTTTTCGCGGATCAAAACATCGCCCCCGGCAAGCACGGCATGCTGCCGGGTTCCGGTGTGAACCTGCAGCGCTTCGGCCTTCTGCCGTATCCGGACGATGGGAACGGCGTCGAGTTCTCCTTTATCTCGCGGATTATGAAGGAGAAGGGAATCGATCAGTATATCGAGGCGGCGCAGTTTATCAAACGCAAGTACCCGGATACGACATTCAACGTTTGCGGCTTTTGCGAGGAAGTGTACGAGGAGCGTTTGAAGCGGCTGACCGATGAAGGCGTGCTGCAATACTACGGCCTTGTGCGCGACGTGAAAGAGGTTTTAGCCCATACGCATTGCACCGTACACCCCACCTATTACCCGGAGGGCATCAGCAACGTGCTGCTGGAAAGCTGCGCTTGCGGAAGGCCGATTATCACCACGGACCGGAGCGGATGCCGGGAAGTGATCGACGACGGGGTGAACGGGTACCTTTGCAGGCAGCAGGACAGCCAAAGCCTGATTGAGCAGCTTGAAAAATTCCTCGCGCTCAGCCAGGCCGAGCGCCGCGCAATGGGGCTGAACGGACGGGCCAAGGTGGAAAAGGAGTTCGACCGGCAGATTGTGGTGGAGCGGTATATGGAGGAAATTGAGAAGGCCGAACGGAGGGAAACCGTTTAAAGAGATCATCATTACATACTATTCGTATTTTAATAATCACAAAATTGCAATCATATCTCATCGAGGGGAGGTATAACAGCAAGTGGAAGTAATGGCGTATCTGTTATGGGTAGTCCTGTTGTTACTTGGGATGTTTTTTAAAAAAAGCAAAATCATCACCATTATTATAGTGTTATATATCTGGGCGATCATTTCCTTTAATACGGCGTCTCCGGATTATTTGAATAATCAATACATGTATGAAAACATTCAGTTATCCGTTTATAAAGTCTATGAACCCGGCTATGTTGCGTTAATGAAAATATGCGGGTCTTTGGGAATAGATTTTGTTGGGTTTCGTTGCGTTGTTGCCGCGATTTTCATCATAATTTCGTTGTTAGCCATTGTTCAGCTTACGGACAACATAAATATCGCCTTGGTAATACTGATGATCTATCCTTGCTTAACATTTGCCAGCGGCTTGAGAACGGCGATTGCCTATGGGATAGGCCTGTTTTCGTTTTCCATGTTGCTTAAGGATGATCGTCATGGTGTGCTAAAATTTAGCATCGGCATTCTCATAGCAAGCTTATTTCACTATTCTTTCCTTGCCAATCTTATTTTCACATTGTCAAAAAAGAAGATCAACATTGCGAAACTAATTCGGTATATGCTGTTAGAATTGGTATTACTGCTTTTACTGTCGCAAGGTGCCATCACCACACTCTTGAAATATTTTATTACAAGTTCCAAGATACTTAATTGGAGTATCTTAGGTAATTATAGTCATCCTAGTATTTTTTCAGCATCCGCAATTGTCCTCACTGTAGGTTTCGTATTATTTTATCTTCAAAACACCTTTGGATATAATAAATCAGCCATTTTGTTACAACATGAGATAAGCGAAAGAAAGAGCATTAGATATGCGCAATATACAGGTATTGATCGAATTCTAGCTAATTCGGCAATGCTTGCCATGCTATTTCTGCCTTTCTTTGTTATCAATTTTACTTTTGAGCGCTTGTTGGAGTGTCAAATCACAATATCGCTTATTGTTTTGACCAGCTCATATGAGAAGATCAGATGCGCAAATCGCCTGATTAAAGTTGTTTTCATAGCATTTGTTTTAAATACACTGTTCTTTACCATTGTCCACAGCAACTTATATTTCCCGATATTATCCAATAATATCCTCTTTATCCGATGAACAGTTCACAGTGTAGAAATGGATATACGAAAATGTCGGCAAAGTATCACAAGCATGAAAGCGGTGGAGTATTGCAAAAGTCTGCCACCAGCGAAGGAACGATAAGGTAATGCAAAAAGTTTCCAAAAGCCAGTTTACCAGCAGCGCAGTATGGAAAATGCTCGAAACCTTTGCTTCCAAAGGGATTACCTTTATCGTTTCGCTGGTGCTGGCACGGCTGTTATCCCCTTCCGATTACGGTATCATTGCGATCACCGGGGTATTTACGTCGCTTACGGATATTTTTATTCAGGGCGGTTTCAATACGGCGATCATCCAAAAAAAGACCGTTGACGACGATGATTATTCAACGACGTTTATTTTTTCCCTCGGCATCGCCACGGCGCTCTACCTGATTTTGTTCTTCTCGTCTCCCGCAATCGCGGCCTTTTATCAGGAAGCGCAGCTGGTGGACGTGCTGCGCGTGCTGGGCATCGTGCTGTTCGCGCAGGCGTTTTCCTCCGTCCGGGTTGCGAAAATCACCCGCGAGATGCAGTTTAAGCTGATGTGCATCTGCAACCTCATCGCCTGCGCGATTTCCGGCGTCATCGGCATCGTGATGGCGCGGTTGGGCTACGGCGTATGGGCGCTGGTCGGCCAGCAGATTTCCTTTCAGCTTATATTGAACCTCATCCTCTTCCTAAAGCTTGATTTTAAGTTTCATCTGCGCTGGTCACGGACGCATTTTACGGAGATGTTCGGTTTCAGCATGTTTGTCTTCCTTTCAGCGCTGATGAGCTACCTGGGCGATAACATCACCAACGTCGCGGTGGGCAAAATCTATTCGGTGGAAGTCCTCGGCTTCCTGAGCAAAGGCGATCAGTTTCCAAGACAGCTCTCCATTTACACCTTCGGCGCCATCAGCAGCGTGCTGCTGCCAACTTTCGCTTCCTATAAGGATAACCCGATCGAATTAAAACGGGTTACACGCAGAATCTTGCGGATGACTTGCTATATCATTTTCCCGCTGATGTTGGGCATGGTGAGCACCGCCAGACCGCTGATCGTGCTGCTGCTGACGGATAAATGGCTGCCGTCGGTGGAGATTATGCAGTACGCCTGCATTTACTACGCAGCGCTGCCGATTTCTCTGGTGCTGGGGCAATTGCTCTACGGCATACGGAAAGGACGCGAGCGCGTCGTGATTGAGCTGGTTCGGCTGGTGCTGATGACGCTGGCGCTGGTCGTCGTTTCCATAGTGATGCACCGCAGCATCGTGGAACTGATGATGGTTCGTGCCCTCATCACTTTATTCATTGCCGTTTTGTACATTGCGCTGACCATACGAATCCTCAACTATTCCACAAAGGAAATCCTGTATGACATCGGGCGTCCGCTGCTGGCGTCCGCCGTAATCGCCGTCGCCGCCTATGCCATCGTCGGCGTCGTGCACAATTTGCTGCTGACGCTCGTGTTGGCGGTGGCCATCTCGGGTGTGCTCTATCTGCTATTGTCGCGTCTGTTTAAAATACAGGAATATCAGGAGATTTTCCAGTTGATCCGCAAGTGGAAAAACCGCGAGAGGGCTAACTGAGTATGGAGCAGATACTGATAGAATATGAGTTTCCCTCCCCCAGCGTCGCTCTTTTGGGAAAAACCATGCAGGCGTACGAGCGGCGTTACGCAACCCGCATCGTAATGAAAAAAGGGTCGCAGATCACCCGCAGCGACATTGCCGGATGTACGGCGTACGTTTCCGTGCGCGGAAATGCGTCCCTGTCGGCCACGCTGATGAAAACCGCCCAAAAGATGGGTAAACCCTGCCTCGCCTTCGTGGACGACGATTTTTTACTGCTGAAAAAAGCGGGCGCATTTCCCGCGCGCCGGAAAAAGCATTTCCGCACCGTTCTGGAAAACGCCAACGCGCTACTATGCGTCAACCCGCTGTTGGAAGAAAAATACACCCCGTATACACTCGACCACCGTTCGATCTGCTTTGATCCCATCCTGCCGGACGACGCGTTTGTTGGCGACGCCCAAATTGGGGAGCGCCACGCGGACACCGTTTCCATCCTTTATGCCGCCAACGCCACCCACGCTATATTTTTCCAAAAGTATATCACGCCGGTGCTCAAGAACGTCGCGCGGCAGGTAAATAAACCCCTGCGCCTAGTGTTTATGGGCGTTCGGCCGCAGCTTGACCCGCAGATTGAGGGAATCTCCGCCGAGTATTACGGGGTGCAAGCGTATGATGTCTACCGGAAGCGGCTGCTGGCAGGCGGGTTCGCTATCGGCGTCGCGCCGCTGGAACCCAACGAGTTTACGAGTATGAAGTATTACAATAAGTTTATCGACTACGCTTCGGCGGGTATCTCCGGTATCTACACGGATTGCGCGCCTTACACAATGGTGGTCGAATCGGGGCGCAACGGGCTGCTTTGCAAAGCGGAGTCAGCCGCGTGGGAAAAGGCGCTTGTGACCATGGTCAACGACGACGCGCTGCGGATGCGCTGCGCCCAAAACGCGCTGGCGGATGCCCGGCGGCTGTGCTCCGAGGAGCGGAATCTGGAGCTTGTCCGGCAAGGGTTCCTGTCTCTGGAAGGCTGCAAACATAAAAGCGTTGGGTTTGTCCTTCCGCTTGGTTTCGCCAGACTGTTTGGGCGGGCGTTCGTGCTGGCGGAACATGCGGAAAAAGCCTGCGGAATTGCGGTACACGCCGGTTTCCCAACACTGCTCAAGAAGATCGCCTCGCATGTTCGCGCCCGCAAGGCGTTTACCAGTGGCAAGACAGGGTAAGCATGCTTTGATCCGGTCAACGGGGAGAGGATGGAAACGCGCACATGCAACCAAAACAGAAACTCGATCTTCTAGTCATCATGCCGGGAGGCGGCTATGTATGCGAAGGATACCGCAATGCGGGCTGCGATTGTATCGCGCCTTACATTGGGAAATCCCTCGTTCCGCGCGTTCTGCGGGAGCTTTATTTCCGCCTGCACCTGCCCGGGCAAAGCCTGTGGTATAACAGGCAGGTGCTGCATAATCCCTGCGGAAACATCATCGTTCGCGATCCGCAAAGCAATGTGAAGTATCTGCGTTGGCTCCGCGCAAACAAACGGCAGGCACGGATTTTCTTTCTGTACGGCAATCTCGTAGGGAACGCGCGGCATATCCTTCCTGCGCAGATTCCGGCGGGCATTGAGCGCTGGACGTTTGACAGGGGAGACAGCATCCGTTATGATATGCACTGTAGGAAGAATATAGACTGTTATGATTCTTTTTTCCTTTCCAAAGGCGAAACCCTGTACGACGTGCTTTTTGTAGGCGCCGATAAGGGCCGGGCGGAAAAGCTGCTGAAGCTGCAAAGCGACATGGAAGCGCTGGGGTTGAAAACCTGCTTTTATATCACCAGCGACGGTCGCTATGCCTTCCCGCGCAAGAAATGCTACCAGCCATATCTGCCCTATAAAAAGATTTGCGAGCTGACCAGCCATTCCCGCGCCATCCTGAACTACTGCATCCGGGAGGACGAAAGCGCGACCCAGCGCGACTACGAGGCGGCGTTCAACGGTGTGAAGCTGATTACGAACAACCGCGGAATCATGCAAAGCGATATTTACCACGAAAACAACGTTTTTATCCTCGGCACCCGCCCGCTGAGCGAATTGCCGGACTTCCTGCGCTCCCCCCTGCGCGCGGTGGACGCCGACATCCTTGACAGGCACAGGGCCGCCAACGCGCTTCGTGAGCTGATTGAGAGCCCTGCCGGAACCGAGGCGCAGCATTCGGAACCGAACGAAAAAGGAGTGGATACGCTATGAAGGGTATCATTCTGGCAGGCGGCGCCGGCACCCGGTTATACCCGCTTACGATGGTAACGAGCAAGCAGCTTCTGCCGGTGTACGATAAGCCGATGATCTACTATCCGCTATCCACCCTCATGCTCGCGGGCATCGACGATATTCTGGTCATCTCCACGCCGGGCGATACGCCGCGTTTTCAGGCCCTGCTGGGCGACGGCAAGGAGTTTGGCGTGAAGCTTTCCTATAAGGTGCAGCCCTCGCCCGACGGGCTGGCGCAGGCGTTTCTGCTGGGGGAAGAGTTTATCGGCGGCGATCTGTGTGCGATGATCCTGGGCGATAACATCTTCTACGGCAACGGTTTTTCCAGCGCCCTGCAAGCCGCCGTGGAAAACGCCGAGCGCGGGCACGCCACCATTTTCGGGTATTATGTGGATGATCCGGAGCGCTTCGGCGTCGTGGAGTTCGATGCCGACGGCAAAGTGCTGTCGGTTGAAGAAAAGCCACAAAACCCCAAGTCCAATTACTGCATCACCGGCCTGTATTTTTACGATAACCGGGTCGTGGATTTTGCCAAGCGGGTCAAGCCCAGCGCCAGAGGCGAATTGGAGATCACAACGCTTAACGATTTGTACTTACAGGACGGCACCCTGGACGTCCGGCTGCTGGGCCGCGGGTACGCCTGGCTGGATACCGGCACCATGGATAGCCTAGTAGACGCGGCGGATTTTGTGCGGATGATTGAGAAAAGGCAGGGAATCAAAATCTCCGCGCCGGAGGAAATCGCCTACCGCAACGGCTGGATTACCAAAGACGAGCTGCTGGCTTCGGCGCAGAAATACGGCAAATCGCCCTACGGGAAGCATCTGCAAAACGTGGCCAACGGTAAGCTGCAATACTGAGGAGTCAACAGCATGCGAAAAATCGAAACCGCCCTTCCCGGCGTTTTTCTGCTGGAACCCGATGTTTTCGGCGATCATCGCGGCTACTTTATGGAGACTTACAACCAGCAGGCGTTTTCCGCGCTGGAAATCCAATCCCATTTCGTGCAGGATAACGAGTCCTTCACGCAGAAAAAAGGTACATTACGCGGTATTCATTTCCAGAACCAGCCTATGGCGCAATGCAAGCTCGTGCGGGTCGTGCGGGGGCGGGTGATGGATGTGGCGGTCGACCTGCGCAAGGGAAGCTTCACTTATTTGCAATGGGTGACGGCGGAACTGACGGAGGAAAACAAACGGATGTTTTACATCCCCGCCGGGTTCGGGCACGGCTTCGTAACGCTCAGCGACGACGTGACCTTTTGCTACAAGGTCGATCAGCCCTACAGCAGGGAATGCGACCGCGGCATCCGCTATAACGATCCGCAGATCAACGTGGACTGGGGCATTGCAGCGCCGATTCTGTCCGCAAAGGACGCCGCATCGCCCTTCCTTACGGATAGTGACTGCAATTTTGTCTACGGGGGCTGAATGAAGAAATACCAAACGGAGGGATAGTACGGCATGACGATCATTGTAACGGGCGGCGCGGGCTTCATCGGCGGCAACTTTATCTATTACCAGCTCAAGCATTATCCGCAGGACAGGATTGTTTGCCTGGACAGCCTTACCTACGCCGGAAACCTGAAAACGCTCGAAGGCGCGATGAAAAGCGACCATTTCTGCTTCGTAAAGTGCGATGTTGCCGACCGTGAGGCCGTCTTTGCGCTGTTTGAGGAAGAAAAGCCGGATATCGTCGTCAACTTCGCGGCGGAATCCCACGTGGATCGTTCCGTGGAAAACCCGGAAATCTTCCTGAAAACCAACATCATGGGAACGCAGGTGCTGATGGATGCCTGCCGCAAATACGGCATCCTGCGCTTCCATCAGGTAGGTACGGACGAGGTTTACGGCGATCTGCCGCTGGATCGTCCCGATCTGTTTTTTTCGGAAGACTCCCCCCTCCACACTTCTTCGCCATATTCAGCCTCCAAGGCGGCCGCCGATCTGCTGGTGCTGGCCTATTCGCGCACGTTCGGCCTGCCCGTGTCCATCACACGCTGCTCCAACAACTACGGCCCCTACCATTTTCCCGAAAAGCTGATACCGCTGATCATCACCCGAGCACTGGCGGACGAAAGCCTGCCGGTTTACGGCACAGGCGAAAATATCCGCGACTGGCTTTATGTGGAGGATCATTGCTCGGCGATTGATCTGGTGATGCGCAAGGGTCGCGAGGGCGAAGTATACAACATCGGGGCGCATAATGAACGCAACAATCTGCAGGTCGTCAAAACGATCCTGAGCGCCCTGGGCAAGCCGGAAAGCCTGATACGTTTCGTGAAGGATCGGCCGGGGCATGACCGCCGCTACGCCATCGACCCGACCAAGATCCAAAACGAACTGGGCTGGGAAGCCCAAACGGATTTCGATACGGGCATCCGTAAAACAGTGCAGTGGTATCTGGATCATCAGTCGTGGTGGAAAGAGATTCTGGCGGGAGATTACCGGGATTATTACGCCCAGATGTACGCAAATCGATAAGCCGCGCTCTGCGGCATTGAGGAGGTTGGGTTTGATGGCGATTCAACTGTTCGTACCTACGTTCGACGTGGACGCATGCCTGGCGCAGGTGCGCGAGTGCCTTGAAAAAGGGTGGACAGGCATGGGTTATAAGACCGTCGAGTTCGAAGAAGCCTGGAAGAAGTACACAGGCTTGCCCCATGCGTATTATGTCAATTCCAACACCGCCGGCCTGAACCTGGCCGTCGAAGTTTTAAAGATGCAAAACGGCTGGGCGGACGACGACGAGATCATCACGACTCCGCTTACGTTTGTTTCCACCAATCACGCGATCGTTCTGGGGAAAATGAAGGCGGTATTCGCCGACGTGGACGATTCCCTGTGCCTGGACCCCGCCGAGGTTGAAAAGAAGATTACGGAACGCTCCCGCGCGGTGATGTACGTCGGTTTCGGCGGAAACACGGGGCGTTACGAAGATATCGTAGAGCTCTGCAAAAAGCACGGCCTCAAATTGATTCTGGACGCCGCCCATATGGCCGGAACACGGCTGAACGGTGAAATTCCGGGCAAGGAAGCCGACGCTGTGGTGTATTCGTTCCAGGCAGTGAAAAACCTGCCCACGGGGGACAGCGGCATCATCTGTTTCCGGGATGCGGAATGCGACACGATCGTGCGCAAGCTTGCCTGGCTGGGGATTAACAAGGATACGTACGCCCGCACGATCAGCGATGGCGGTACCTATAAATGGAAGTACGACGTGGAGTACGTCGGCTACAAAGATAACGGCAACGCGATCATGGCCGGCATCGCCCTGGCGCAACTGCCGCACCTGGACAAGGACAACGCTTACCGCCGCACGCTGGCACAGTGGTACACCGAAGGGTTTAGCCCTTATGCGGACAGGATCCGGTTGGTGGAAACCCCCGCCAGCTGCGAATCAGCCCGGCACCTGTTCCAGATCATCGTCGAAGACCGGGACGGCCTGATGATGTATCTGAACGCGAACGAAATCTACCCCGGCGTACACTATGTGGACAATATCGAATACAGGATGTACCGGTATGCCGAGGGTACCTGCCCCAAGGCGAGATACGCAAGCGACCATATCATCTCCCTGCCCATGCATCTGCGGCTGAGCTACGGCGATGTGCGCAGGGTGATTCAAACGATCCTCGAGTACCTGTACAAGGTGAAGCAGTAATGGACGGCATCCGGATTCGACCGATTACCAAAGAGGATACGGCGGACATCGTCCGGTGGAGAAACACACCGGCTGTCCAAAACAACCTCTTTTCACGGGAAACGTTAACGCCGCAGCACCATCTGCAATGGCTGCAAACCAAAGTAGATACGGGGCTTTGCCACCAGTTCATCATCGTTGCCCGGCAAGATGGCAGGGAGATGCCCATTGGAACGATCTTTATCAAAAACATCGACCAAAGTAGCCATAAAGGCGAATTCGGCATCTTTATCGGCGAGGCGGCCGCCAGGGGTAAGGGATACGGAACGCTGGCCATCGAAAAGATCCTGCAATACGCCTTTGATGTCCTTACCCTGAACAGGGTCTATCTTTCCGTATTCGCCGACAACGCGGGCGCGGTGCACCTGTATGAGAAGATCGGGTTTGCCAAAGAAGGGTTGTTGCGGGAAGAGTTTTTTGACGGAACCGGCTACCGGGACGTATGGCTGATGGGCATCCTGAAAAAGGAGTGGGACACACGCCGGGCAGGCTGACGTTTAACAACAAACCCGCAGGCAGGCAGGCTATTCCCATATGGCCGTTAACGTGTACCGCTGTGGGGAGTGTATGCCTTAGCGCATATCTTCGCGTTGGATAGGTGCTTGGAAAAGGCGGAATGCACTGCCTGGCCAAACGTACGGCATATGCTCTCAGGGCCGCGGCAATCACGAAAAAGCCGAATCCACTGCGGCGAACGATGGCAAAATCACGAACAGTATGATCGGTTGGCGTAAGTGCCGCCAAGTGAAAACATTCAACGGGTGCGCAGCCGCCCGCAAGACACGGAGGAATGCCCTTGCATGCGATTGAGAAATTGAAAAGCAGAAACAGGAAAATCTATCTGTTGATCATCGATATCTTTATATTTCTATGCGAGGGCGTTGTTTGTATCCTCCTGCGCGACATGGACGACCTCACGTTCGCCAACCGTTTTATCGCGCTGCTCGCGCTGACCATTTGTGTATTTATCTACAGGATTATCTTGCAGGTCTACCGCCAAATATGGCGTTATGCTGGCGCCGCCGAATACTTGAATATCGTGCTGGCGGATATATGCGGCGGCGTTACCTACATTGCGCTGAGCCGTCTGGTTCCGTTCTTCGCCCCCATATGGATCATGTTCTGGCAGGCGTTATCCATCGTCGCGTTGGGCAGCCTGTGTTCGCTGTCGATTCGCTTTATCTATCAATGCTGGTACCGAATAGAGAAAGGAAAAGCGATACAATCCATCGTTCCCTTTGCAAACCACGAGTTTACCGAAGGGGACGGCAAGCCTGAAGCCGCCTACAAAGACGCCTCTCCCAATAAAATCAATATCGCCATCGTCGGCGCGGGCATTGTAGGCGCAATGCTGGCCCGGGAGCTGCTGCTGAATAAAAATGCCCACTATCGCCCGTATTGTTTTGTGGATAAGGATCCGCAAAAAATCGACAACCTCATCGCCGGGCTCCGCGTATATCCCGAGGAAGGGATCATTGAGCGCTTGCAAAAACTGCCGGTTCAGGAGATTATCATCGCGCTTCCGAATCTGCCGGGAGCCGAGAAACGGAGATTGTTCGATTTTTACCATCAGTCGGAATGCAAGGTCAAACTGTACGATTATGCTTTCAGTATGGAAGCGGACGATAACGCCAAACGCGCGCTGCGCGAATTCAGCATTGAGGATCTGCTTTTTCGCGACGTAATCCGTTTTAACGATCAGGAAGTACTCCCCACCTATCAGGGAAAGACCATCCTGGTCACAGGCGGAGGCGGCTCCATCGGCAGCGAGCTGTGCCGTCAGTTAGCGAGGCTCCAGCCGGGCAGGCTGATCATCTTCGATATTTATGAAAACAACGCCTACGAGATCGAGCAGGAGCTGATTCGCAAGTATGGCGCTCGGCTGACCCTCAACGTGGAAATCGGTTCCGTACGGGATGAGGAACGGCTTAAGGAATTGTTCGCGGCGTACCGCCCGCAGATTGTGTTCCACGCGGCTGCGCATAAGCATGTACCCCTGATGGAGCATAGCGGTGGAGAAGCGCTGAAAAACAATGTTTTCGGCACGCTGCAAGCCGCCAACATCGCGGAAATGTACGGCGTGGAGCGCTTCCTGCTGGTATCGACCGACAAGGCGGTCAATCCCACCAGCGTAATGGGCGCGTCCAAGCGGCTGTGCGAGATGATTATCCAAAGCAAAAAGGATAGCCCAACGAATTTCGTGGCGGTTCGCTTCGGCAACGTGCTGGGTTCCAACGGCAGCGTCATTCCGCTTTTTAAGCAGCAAATCGCTTCCGGCGGCCCGCTCACACTGACGGACAAACGGATTATCCGCTACTTTATGACGATCCCGGAAGCGGCGCAGCTGTTGCTGCGAACCTGCGCGCTGGCGCAGCCGGGAGAAATCTACGTGCTGGATATGGGCATGCCCGTAAAAATCCTTGATCTGGCGGAAAACATGATCCGGCTGTCGGGCCTGACGCCCTACGTGGATATCGATATTCAGGAGATCGGCCTACGACCGGGCGAGAAGCTTTATGAAGAATTGCTGATGAAAACCGAAGAGCTGGACAAGACTGAGAACAAGATGATCTTTATCGAGCGAGATCAGCCTTTAGCGAAAGAACAGTTAAACGAGAAGCTGGAAATCCTGCGGCAAAGCCTCGCCAGCCATGACCAGGAAGCGATCATTCGGGCAATGCGGCAAACCGTTCCGACTTTCCACAGCGCAACGGAGGTCAACCGGCTGGCTGAACAGACGGAAGAAATGATGGCGTGCCGCGCCCTGGACGCGGACGTTTTACAGGGCAATTAAAACCCGGTATAGCAAGGATGAGGAATTACGCGTCATTTAAGGGAGATTTAGCGCACAGCAATCGATGCTGAACGCATTAGACGGCGCTATGAACGGCGCTATGAACAGCGCTCATTCTTTGTCTGGGGTGTCTGGCCAGCGACACGCTGGTCTGCGCCGAGGGACAAGCATGCGGCATAGCCCCAATCGCGGCAGATTGAAAAAACATTATTCGAAAGCGCGAGCACCGGACGAGACCATAATGCTCTTATCCGGTGCTCGCGCTTTTTCGCCGCGCCAAAGGTTTAACCAAATCACAGCGTAAGGCATATAATCCAGTCCGTCAGTCCCGGAAATACAAGTCCCGGGTGTATACCTTGTCCATCACGTCCTCCAGCTCCGGGCTGTAACGGTTGGCGACAATCACGTCGCATTCCGCCTTGAAAGTATCCAGATCGCGGATAACGCGGCTGTTGAAAAATTGCTCTTCCTTTAGCGTCGGCTCATACACTACAACCTCGACGCCCTTGGCCTTGACGCGCTTCATCACGCCCTGTATGCTGCTTTGCCGGTAATTGTCGGATTCGGCTTTCATGGTCAGCCTGTAGATACCGACGATTTTCGGCTTCCTGCTCAAGATACGATCGGCGATAAAATCCTTGCGCGTGCGGTTGGCATCCACGATCGCGCCGATGATGTTGTTGGGTACGTCGTCGTAGTTGGCCAATAGCTGCTTGGTATCCTTGGGCAGGCAGTAGCCGCCGTAGCCGAAGGAAGGGTTGTTGTAATGCGAGCCGATTCGGGGGTCAAGGCATACGCCTTCGATGATGCTGCGGGTGCTTAAGCCCCGCACCTCGGCGTAGGTATCCAATTCGTTAAAAAAGCTCACACGCAGGGCCAGATAGGTATTGGCGAACAGCTTTACTGCTTCCGCTTCCGTAGGATTCATAAACAGGGTTTCGATTTTCTTTTTCAGGGCGCCCTTTTGCAGCAGTTCTGCAAACGTATGCGCCGCCTTTTGCAGGCGCTTGTTGCCCTCCGGCGCGCCAATAATAATGCGGCTGGGGTATAGGCAATCGTACAGCGCCTTGCCCTCCCGGAGAAACTCGGGAGAAAAAAGGATATTGTCGCAGGCATAGCGCTCGCGCACGGAGGCGGTGTAGCCCACGGGAACGGTGGATTTGATCACAATGACCGCGTCGGGGTTTATGTCGATCACCTGCTCGATCACGCTCTCCACGGAACTGGTATCGAAATAGTTCTTGACCGGGTCGTAATTGGTGGGCGTGGAGATGACCACGAACTCCGCGTCCCGGTAGGCGGACTGCCCGTCCGTCGTAGCGATCAGATCCAGCGTCTTCTCGGCCAAATATTGCTCAATTTCCTGATCGATGATGGGCGACTTGCGCGCGTTGATGAGATCGACCTTCGTTTGCAGTAGATCCACCGCCGTCACGGACGCGTTTTGCGCCAGCAGGATCGCGTTGGAAAGGCCCACGTATCCGGTGCCTGCGACAACGATGGCGTGTTTTTTAGTTTCCGGCTTCATGTATACTTCCTCCTCCGTGCGGCAGCCGCGGCTGCCTTGCCTTCCCGGTCAGGATTGCGGCGGCATAAACAGGTTCTGTACCGCGCGGTATCCGTCAATACTGCCAATGTCGTAGCGTTTCCCGGGCATGGGCCACGCGTAAAGCTCGGCGTTCCGACTCATCCACGCGGCCAGACTTCCCGGCGCGTCGGTCGGGCACCCATCCGCGATCGCCTCTGGGATGCGGGCGAGCGCCTCCGCCGGGTAGAGGTAAAAGGGAGGCACGGCAAGATCGCTTTTCGGCTTGGGCGGCTTTTCCGCAAACGAGGTCACCCGGCGGTCGCCGGCCACCGTGATAATACCCGTTTTGCGCCTGCGCGCCTCGTCGGGCTCAGTATAGCACATCACGCAGGCGCGCCGCAGCGTTTGGAAAAACCCTACGAATCCCCGCAGCGAAAATTCCAGCAGGTTATCCCCGGCGATGACCAGCACGTCCTGCGCCGGATCGTTCAGGCGTTGGATTGCCAGAAGCATATCCAGCACCGCCCCAGCCCGCGTTTCGTTTGTTTCGGCTCCGTCGTCCACTAGCACCACCGGCTTGCATAGCGGTCGACATGGCTTCCACGCGGCAAAGTGCGCATAAAACTTATGGTTCGTTACAATCACTATGCGGTCGATTGCTTCGATGCCGTCAACGTCCTCCAGCAGCCAGTCGAGTATCGGCTTCCCCCCCACCGGCAGAAGGGGCTTGGGAAAGTTTTCCGTCAGCGGATACATGCGGGTCGCATATCCGGCCGCCAGCACGATGCAAACCACTTATCAGGCCATCCTTTCGTCGGCTTCGTGCTGCACGCCGTCGGCCGATTCGCAAAAATGGATACAGAAGCGATCCTTCAATTCCGGAAACAGCTTTAAGTACTCGTTCGTAAAGCTCGCTACAATCTGTTCCCGAAAGACCGGATCGACGAGGGCGAAATAGGAACCCATAAAGCCCGCCCCGGAGAACCGCCCGCCGTATACCCCGTCCGTGCGCAGGGCAATCTCGTGCAGCGCCCTGAGTTCGGGCGAGCCGCACTCGTAGTTATAGACGGAGCTGTTCCCGCTTTGGAAGATGATCTGCCCGAAGCGGTGCAAATCCCCCGCCCGCCACGCCTCGACCCCCTTGGCCACGCGTTCGACCTCCGTATAGTAATGCAGCGCCCGCTTGCGCCAGTTATCCGGCAGCTTTTCGCCAAAGCGTTCGAATATCGCGGGGTCGACGTCCCGCAAACGCGTGTCGGCGATTTTTTCGTAGGGGATGCATGCAAAGGCTTTCAGGGCATAGGCCGCGGCCTTGCACTCGTCTACGCGTGCATTGTAGGCGGAATTGATCAGCGCGTGCTCCACACCCGAAAAGATGATCGCCAGCTTGTACGCGGGCATCCGGAGCGGCTGCGGGATCAGCTCGTAGGCTCCGGTTTGGGTATCCAGGAACAACAGATGGTCCTTTTTGCCGTATATTTCGCAGCTTTGATCCAGTATGCCGTTGTTTAGCCCAATATAGCGCGTTTCCGCCCAGTGCGCCAGCACGATGAGTTGCTTGTGCGTCAATTGGATGCCGTTGACCGCGCAGATGGCTCGCAGATAGGTGATGATTACAGAAGCGGAGGAGGATAGCCCGCCGATGGGCAGCGTGCCCTCGATTTCACCCCGCAGGCCAACGGACGGTTCATACTTCGCGTTGCGCAAAGCAGCCACCGCCGCCCTGGCATAGTCCCCCCAATGCATTTCCCGGTCTGTTTCGTGCAGGACGGTCGATTTGGCCACACTGGCGAAATTCTTGCTGACAATGCGGATGCTACCATCCTCGACGGGCTCGTAACGCAGCGTCACGCCTCGGTTAAGGGCAAAACCCGACACCAGCCCGTGCTGATGATCCACGTGCGCGCCCAGAGGGCAGACGCGGTAAGGCGTATGGATTTGGTTCATCATGGGCGCTTCTCCCCCGTTTCCCCGGCCGCGCCGCCGTAATACGCCCGGTACCATGCGGCGAATTGATCCAGCCCATCTTGCAGACTCGTTTGCGGCTTAAAGCCGAAATCGCGCATTAAATCGTCCACATCGGCACAGGTCTGGTACACATCGCCGGGCTGCATGGGCTTATATTCGATCTCGGCTAGTATTTCGCGCCCGTAGACCTTGCTCAGCGCCTTTTGCAGCATGTGAATGAAGTCCGTAAGCTTGACCGGCGTGTTATTGCCGATGTTATACACCTTCGCCGGATCGGGCCCCGACGGCGGCCTGTCCACCATGTTGGCGACCCCGGTTACAATATCGTCGATAAAGGTAAAATCCCGGTATAAATCTCCGTTGTTAAAGACCTGGATGGGTTCGCCGGCGAGAATCTTGCGGGCAAAGGAAAAATAGGCCATATCCGGTCGGCCCATGGGGCCGTAGACCGTAAAGAAGCGCAACCCGGTCGTCGGAATCCCGTACAGGTGGCTGTAGGTGTAGGCCATCAGCTCGTTGCTCTTTTTGGTAGCCGCATACAGGCTGATGGGGTGATCCACGTTGTCCTCTACAGAGAACGGCGTTTTTTGCTGGTTGCCGTAAACGCTTGAGGAGGAGGCGTATATAAGATGCTTCACCGCCGGTTCGCTGTGGCGGCAAGCCTCCAAAACGTTGAAAAAACCGATCATATTCGATTCCAGATAGGCCCTTGGATTGATAATGGAATACCGCACTCCCGCCTGCGCGGCGAGGTTGATAACCACATCCGGCTGACAAACACGAACCGCGTCGTTCACCGCCGCCTCATCCGCCAGATCGCCCTTACAAAACGCGAATGCCGGGAAGCGCGCCAGCTCTGTAAGTCGGCTCTCCTTCAGGGAAACTTCGTAATAATCGTTCAGATTGTCAAAGCCAAAGACGCTATGCCCCTGCCCCAGCAGGCGGCGGCTCAGGTGAGCGCCGATAAAGCCGGCGGCGCCGGTGAGGAAGATTCGCATAGTGCCTCCTTAGAATCCCTTTTAAGCATCTTTTCCGAATACGGTTGGATCGCCGGCCATCCGGGCAGGGCCCGGCGCGGTTGAAACATTGGTTTCGGGTGATAACAGCAGCAATCTATGCGGACTTATCCGGCGTTCGGGATGATGCTATTTTATCACCGCTGCTTATCCGGAAATTGCTTTCCAATTATACTCCAGGTTTTTCCCCTGCACAAGCCGCCCGTCCTTTTTCGTACACCGGCGTATGTTCCTTTCACATGCGTGGCCTCGCTTTTCCGCACCCCTTATCGGGCTTTGCCCGCGAAGCACGGGTATGCTGCCTGCAACTTTTTCATTGCCTCCGGCGCTCGGCAAGGGGCGCCCACATGTGCCCTTGAACGCGGTATGAAAAAAGCTTCCGTCCAAAGCCGGAGGAAGCGTTTTGCAAGGGTATCAGTCGCTCAGGAAATCCTCCGCCGTCAACTGGTTGCCTGTCAACTCGTCCGCGTAGCGTTCACCGACCAGCGCGACCAACTTATCGTACGCCTCCTCCAATTGGCAGGGTCTGCGATCCACATCATGCGCATCTGACGCTATGAAGTCGATCTTCCCATCCAATAGCAGGCGCTTGATCGCGCGTTTGGGAAAGAACCCTTCCCCCTTGAGCACAAACTCGCCATTGACC
This sequence comes from Eubacteriales bacterium, assembly GCA_021371895.1. Taxonomy (GTDB): domain Bacteria; phylum Bacillota; class Clostridia; order Christensenellales; family Aristaeellaceae; genus CAXXOK01. The sequence continues at coordinate 18,393 of JAJFVI010000129.1, forward strand.
TGATAGAGCACGTCGTAATTCTCTTTCAAGCGCTCGGCGTTTCGCCCGCGCATCAGGCACGGATAACGCTCGATATGCGCCAATATAGGAAAGTAGCCGCTGCGCAGAACGCTTTGCACGGCTGTTATCATTTCCTCAAAGCGGATGTCCAGAGAAAACTCCATCAGTATTTTGCTGCTTCCGGCCAGGGTCGGTACGCGTTGCTGCGCCAGATAGCGTTCCGCCTGATAAGTATACATCATCTCCGCCCCGGGGAAGATATGCAGGTCATACCCGGCCACCGAGCAGATGTCCTGCGCCTCCTCCACGCGCCGGTACAGCGTATCCAGCGAAAAGGGGACGATGCCCGGCATAAGATGCGGCGTGGCGATGATGGCATGCACACCCTGCCGATAGGCGGCTTCCAACATCTGCTCCATGCCCTCTTTTTTCTCGGGGCCGTCGTCCATACCGTACAGCAGGTGATGGTGAATATCTATCAAAGCATTCATGATGCTAACACATTACCTTTTATTGTTATTCGGGGTCTCCCAAGCGCGAGTAGTTCGCCTTGTAGTTGGCCTTGTCATGAGCCTTATAATTGGAATAGTAATATCTGCCGAGATATTTTTTATTGTGATAGGCGTTCAAGGGGATGTTGTTAAGCACCGTTCCAAGCACTGTGCAGCCCGAACGCTCAATTTGCTGGCGCGCATCCACCAGTTCCCTGCGCCGCACCATGTTATAGCCGACGGCCAACAGCGCGCCGTCGCAGGACTTGGCAATTTCGGATGCGTCCACGATCATGCCGATGGGGGGAGCGTCCACCAGCACGTAGTCCACCTGCTGCGCCAATTGATCCATTAGGCTTTGAAACCTGGGTGAACTCAGCAGCGCCAGCGAGTTTGAAACGGCGTAACCCACGGGGACGAAAAAGGCCCGCATAATGTCGGTGGCGTAAAAAACGTCATCAATCTGGCATTTTCCGGCCAGGTAGTGCGTGATGCCCAGCTTTTCACCCTCGCCATAACGGACACGGTACCGAACGTCGATCATCGAGCGGCGCAGGTCGGCGTCCACCAGCGCGACGTATTTTCCCAGACTGGCCAGCGTACGCATAATCTCCAGAGAGAGGAACGATTTGCCTTCGGAACTGCTGACGCTGGTGATCATGATCCGCTTATAATCGCTTCCCGTAAAGGTCAGGTTAGTGCATAGGGTGTTAATCGCTTCCGTAGCGGCATAGTCAAGCACTGGGAAATTCGTGAAGGCTAAGGTTTTCATGACTTCTTCCTCGCTTTTCCAATTTGCTTTTTCTCGGCAGGCGCGCTGCCGTACGTCGGTACTACGGCAAGAATCGGCAAATTGGAGTATTTGCGGATATCATCCACCGACTTGATTTTATCGTCCATCACAAAACGGATTGTAAACCAGCCGATGGAAAACAGCAGCCCTAACATGAACCCCAACATGATGTTCACGGTTTTATTGGGAGAGGCGGGGTTGGTGGGTACCAGCGCCACAGACAGAATATTGGGTTCATCCGTAGCCATCGTGCTGGCGATATATTTAATGGCAACGGTGGCGTAATCGTTGGCGATGGATGCCGCTTCCTGCGGGCTGCGCGAGCGGACGGTGATGTAGAGGATACGCGTGCCGGTGGGGTTTTCAATCGTCAGCATTTTCTGCATCTGCTTATAGGTATAATCCAGCCCCAGGTCGCTAACAACCGACTCGTTGACTTCCCAAGTTTTAAAAACCTCGATATAGTCACTGGCCAGGTAGGAGCCGATTTGCAAGTCGGACAGGTTAAGCGCTGAATCGCTGGAGTTGAGCACGTACAGCTTCGCTGTCGCCTCATAGATCGGCTTAATGATGAAAATGGTATACCCCGCAGCCAGAAGAGCCCCTACGACCGCGATCAGCAGGATGTAGCGTATCTTTCCCAACAGGTGAAACAATAGCTCGACCAGATCAAGCTCGGATACGTTCTCATCCACGTTCATATTGTCGATAACCATGTTGTTGTCAGTCGGAAGTCTGGTTGCTTTTTCAGTGATGATGTTCGCTCTTGGCATATTCGCCCTCCAGCGTTTATTTCTTTGTGTCGTATGGCGGGAGTACTCCCCGTCGCTGCGACCCTGTTCTTGCAGTTTGAACTGTGGTGGATGCCAGCCTGTGGTGGGTCAGCGCACAACGTCCGTTTGACCGGTGTTTCCCTACGAGTCTCCAGCGTGCGGTACGGGTTCGCCTGTGATGCTTGCCATTCCTTGTTACCCCTTTCCATCATCCGTGGTTAACCTCCTCATCCCTGACAACGAGACCGTAAGGGATGCAGGGATGCGCATGCAGCGGGTATCACGGAGTGGCTTTCTGGTAAAATACCTGGTAAACCAATTGCGTAAGCGCTGTCTGATCTGCGCTGAACGTTACGACGCCCTGCCCGTCCACGGAGTAGATTCCTTCGGGGTGCAAGGTAGTCTGGGTCTGATAGCGCCGCGTGTTCAGGATCATGTTGAGGATCTTGCCGCGGCTCAGGTTCGTCGTGAGGTAGGGTTGTAACGTATCGAAAAGCAGTTCGGTCGCACCGATGCCACCGCCTGATCCCAACTGTTCAAACACCTTATGGTAACAAGCTTCCCAGAAAGCCTGCTGACGGGCCATGAGCGATTCTCCGGTGCCGATGCCGGTATCCAGGTAATAGGCGGCCTGCTGCCCTTGCAGCATCACCGTGGCGCCGCTGACCATCGTGGCGTCAAGCTTTGTAAAATCATCCTCCAGTCGCACAGTTACGCCGCCAAGCGCATCGTTGATGGGAACGGCGGCGCTAAAATCAATGGCGAGGAAGTAAGGAATGTCGACCCCCAAAAATAAACGGCTTACGACGTCCCTGGTCTGGAGGCAGCTTTGCTCACCCCCGTCGCCCAGGCCGTAGGCGAGGTTGATCCGCTGGGTCTGCGCCGTATCCGTTGCAGTGTCCCGGTCGATTTGGATGGGGGTGATTGTTTTGCGCTCGTCGTCGATCACCAATACCATCAGATAGTCGGCCCGTCCGTCGTTTTGCACGGTGGCTTCCTGTGCATGGTGGCCGATGCCCAGCAGCAACAGCGTTGTCAGCTTGGTGCGAAGCTGGTATCCCTCGCCTGCGTTCGTTGTCGCGGGGGCTTGGGTAACCAGTCTGGTAAGGTCACCCCGCGGTTCCGCGTTCTTGCTGTTTTTCTCGATTGTCGTACCGGCCCAGTACAGCGCGGCAACGCTGAGAAAAAGAAGGGAGAAAACGAGCAACGTACGCCGTAACATGCCGGAACGGGAATCCTCATCCTGGTGCCGATGTCCCTTCGTCCCCCGAATCCTCAATGATTTCAAAGCCCAACCACACCTTTAACTGTCTTGCGCCAAGCGTAAGCGTAATCTGCCCGCTGCGGTTTCCGCGGTCGATTCGGTTGATGTTGCCTTCAATCTCTTTCAGGAGCCTTCGACGATCCGTATCCTGTCGCCTATCCGGTGCGCTTTGGATAGGCCGATCAGCCCATTATAGCGAAACACCCAGCGAGCATACTCCTCGTCGGCTCCGCATAATCTCCAGTCGCCATCCGAGTAGGTCAGCAGTGCATCTCCATCCTCACGGGGAATCGCGCCGGAAATATCCGCAATCCAGTCGGCTTCCAGAAACACGTACTCTCGCAGGAGCACCTCGGTTTGCAGCCGCGTCATACCCTTAGCCGTTCCGCGCTTTGCCTGGCATACCACCCTGCCGCGAAGGCCGAAACCCTGTTTTTCAATCGTTTCAGTCAGCGCTGTTTCCCGGCCCGTTAAACAGAACAGGCAGCCGTATGCTATCCCCGCTTTTGCGTTGTCCTCCGGGCTCGGATTACTTCGCCCTGCGTTTGCCTGATCTTGCAAGTCTTCTGTCATCGTTGCTTCCATTGTTACTTCTTTTTCTTCACAATGGTGGGTGATCCGAACGGTCCCTGCGAATCCGCCGCCAAACGCCCGGCATCCGATTTCCTGCCGGTAATGGCTCGCACGATTCCGCTGTTTTTATAATAATAATGAAACAGAATCGTTTAACACTGTGCCGCAGTCGATGTGTACAGGCTTTCCCCCTTTGGGAAATACCTTTACATATGTCCTTCCACTTGGGAAGATTTACAAGTAGTATTATAACACACAAGATTTCCAAAGTCTATATAATCACCGTTCCTTGATTATACTTCCGGCGCGCTTTTGCATCCAGTAACCGCCAAAGCTGCTGCCCGCCGCCGGCAACGTTCGCCTTTTTCGCACTTCGGGCGCTTTTCGGCATCGGAATAGCATTGCATATTTGTAAAATCCCATGGTATAATAATCAATAAGAAAAAAGCGGCTTGCGGCTCAACACCGCAGGGGAGGGTTCGACGATGAAGCGTTGGGAGGAATGGCACGGCCATCCGCAGCGGTGGAACCGCGACGACAGAAACGAACAATCGCCTTCACGCATGCCGGACACCGGCGGGCTGAAGCCGTTGCCCCCGCTGGTGGCTTCGCCTTCCGCCGGGGACTACGCAACATACGATCCCGAACCTGCCCGGCCGGAATGGTCGCAGGAGGCTCCCTTTTACGACCCGCAAGCAACGTATGACCCAAACGAACAGGAGCGCGACACCTATCCGCCGCCTCCGCAGTCGTATGACCAGCGGGTTGAACGCTACCCGCGCCCGCAGGTCGTAAACCCACCGGCATGGCAACCTTACTGTGAGCCACCTCCGCAATATGCACCGCCGCCCGTGTGGCAACCCGGAGGTTATCCGTATGCACTCCCGCAGCCCATGTGGCAGCCGGACTACCGGCCCTACCAGACCCCGGGGCAAAATATCGTTTTGCAGGTAACGCCTCCACCCTACGCGCAGACGACGCCCGCGCCCTATCCCGTTTGGCAATGGCCCTATCCCCAATACATGCCCCAGCAGCCTACGACCAACGTGATTGTGCAATGCGATTATCCGCGTTACGCACCGCCGCCTGCCTATCCCACATACGGACGGCCGTATTACCCGGTGGAAAAACCAGCACGCCCCATGGCGCAAAGGCCCCACGGAAAATCGCGTTCCGAACGGCCTGCACCTGCCAGTTTGCGCTCCAGAGCCGTGCCTGAACGGCAGCCCTATACTCCGCCCGCGCCGCCGCAACCCGTAAGCCCACCTGTTCCCGCACAGCCGCCGCTGACGCAGCCGCTGCCTTTGCGGCCGCAGCCCCTGCAAGGCGTCTCGGGCTTGCACCCCCTGCCGCACATTCTGCCCGCGAGGCCCGCGCCCAGCCCGCACGCTTCAGCACCTGAAGACGTAAAAGCTTTGGCTCCCATTACGTTTACACTCCCCACCCCGGAGGGAACACACGCTGCAAGTGCGAGAACAGCCTATTTCGGCGGTATTGCAAAATCGCCGGAAGAGCCTGTGCCGTTCCCCACGCAGGAAGACGAACTGCCTCCCTATGACGCAGCGCCGGAACCCACGCCCGTTGAAGCACAGGCATGGAACCCGCAGGTATTCGAAGAGGAAGAACCCGTGCCGGAAGAAGCGTTGCCTCCCTATGACGCAGCGCCGGAATCCGCACCCGCCGAACCGCAGGCGTGGAACCCGCAGGCATACGAAGAGGTAGAACCCGCGCCGGAAGAAGCGTTGCCTCCCTACGACACAGCGCCGGAACCCGCACCCGCCGAACCGCATGCATGGACTCCGCAGGCATACGAGGAAGAAGAACCTGCGCCGGAAGAAGCGTTGCCTCCCTGCGACACAGCGCCGGAGCCCGCACCCGCCGAGCCACAGGCGTGGAACCCGCAGGCATACGAAGAGGAAGAACCCGCGCAGGAAGAAGAATCGGCTACCTACTACGTAGCACCGGAACCCGCGCCCGTAGAAACGCAGGCATGGAACCCACAGACGTACGAAGAAGAAGAACCTGCGCCGGAAGAAGCATTGCCTCTCTACTATGCAGCGCCAGAACCCGCGCCCGCAGAAACGCAGGCGTGGAACCCGCAGACGTACGAAGAAGAAGAACCCACACAGGAAGAAGTACTGCCTCTCTACTATGCAGCGCCTGAGCCCGCACCCGCCGAAACGCAGGCGTGGAACCCGCAGGCATACGAAGAAGAAGAACATGCACCGGAAGAAGCGTTGCCTCTCTATTATGCAGCGCCGGAGCCCGCACCCGCCGAAACGCCGGCATGGATGACGCAGGCATACTATGACATAACGCCCGCGCAGGAGGAAGAACCGGCTGCCTACGCCGCAGCGCCGGAACCTACGCCCACCGAAACACAGGCGTGGAACCCGCCCGTAGAAGAAACAAACGCATTCCGTCCGGAACCTTTTCAACGGCGGAGCGCCGCCCCGGCGGTCGCCGCCTGGAACCGCATGGCAACGATGACCGGAGATGCGCAGCCCCTGCCCGACGGAGCAGCGGCGCAACCTCCCTACGCAGCCACACCGACGGAGTCGTTCCGAGCCAACGGCGGCACGAAAGAGGTCGGAGAAGAAGACGAGGAACACGTTGCCGGGCGCATCGTTCGCCGGCAGCCTCCACCGGTCGACTCCGTGTGGGGCACCAACGGTGGCCCGGACGATGATAACGATTCGAACCTGCCGGATCCAAACGCAACCCTGCCCGAGCCGATGCCCGTATCCACCCTGGAACCGCCGGACATGCCGCGCGACCCACACAAGCGCCCCTACCTGCGCTGGATTATCGCAGGTGCCGTAGTGGTCGCACTGATCGCGGCATTGTTCCAATCGGGATTGATAACGCAGCTTACGCAACCCGAAGCGCAGGAAACAAGCCTCGCCGTTATCGTTACCCCGTCACCCATAACTGCCGTAACCACGGCTCCGACAGAAATACCCGCGGCCATCGCAACCACGGTTGTAACCGCATCGCCCACCGCGACCACGACCACGGCGCCTACCGCAACCGCGACCGCGACCGCGACCGCGACCGCATCAGCGACAATCGCGCCTACACCTACCGCCAAGCCCTTGCTGGAAGGCGAGACTGAGCTTAGAAGCGTTACCGTTACACCCACACAAACAACGGCGCCCGCCACGCTTACCTTCACACTGGAAACCAACGCCGCCGTTTCCGCCGTGCGTCTGATGTCGGAATCCGGAAAAATCTTCCCGGCCACCTCCCGCAGCACGCCGCAGGGCGATGGCCTCCTATGGTTGGTATCGGCAGAATTTAAAGAATCCTACACGGGGAATGTGCGCTTTTTCCTTTGCGATCAGGTCGGCGCATGGAGCGAGGCTCTGCAAACCTTGACGGTAAACGTGCAGTAATCGACCGCCGCGTTCGCGGGCTTCCTGCGAACACGGCAAACAAGAAAGTGGCTTGTCCACTTTTTTGTTTGCCCTTCGACGCCCAGCTTGTAAAAACGAGCGGAAAGCCTGACGCGCGTTATGCTTCCGGCCCTGTACCGGTTCCGCGGCCAGGCGTGTTTCTCATCAGTTTCTAATGCGGTTTTCAGACGCTCCTTAGAGGGTTTCAAGCGTATTTACTTTGTCAAGCGCGGCGCGTTATGCTATAATTCGTGTGTTGTGAGATATTGACAAGCGGTTGCTCCAATGGAAGGAAATAGAGGAATACACATGAACAAGCATGACAATCGAAAGAAAAGGAAAGGTCTGGGTTCGGGGATCGTCGGTTTTGGCGTGATCTTCGCGCTATATTCGGTCCTGTTTCATCCCTTCAGCATCGGCAAGCTGCTGCTGGGCGTGATTCTGGCGGGGCTCATCGCCACCGTCGTCCGTGTGATGGGCTCGGGGCTGGATTTAACGACCCATAATAAGCAGGACGCGGTGCCGGAAACCTTGGAAAAGGTCGCGAAAGATACCGGCAACCCCGAGGTGGACGCCCTGCTGCAAAAAGGGCGGGAGATGATCACCCAGATTCGCGCGGAGAACCGCCTGATCCCGGACGAGGGGCTGACCAGCAAGTTGGATCAGCTGGAAACGCTGTGCGGCAACATTTTCCGCGTAGTGTACGATAAACCCGCCAAAGCGACGCAAATCCGCAAATTCATGGATTATTACCTGCCTACGACCCTCAAAATGGTTAAGGCGTACAGGGAACTGGGCGAGCGCAACGTATACGGTGACGAAGCCGACGCCGCCCGCGCGCGCATCGACGATGCGCTGGGCATCGTGCTCACGGGCTGCCGAAAGTTACTGAACAACCTCTACCGGGACGATATGCTGGATATTACCACCGATATTGACGTGCTGGAGCAAATGCTCAAGCGCGACGGTTTAACCGAGAGTGATCTGCAGCTCGCCGCGCAGCAAGCCCGGCAGGCCGCGGCGCTCAACAACCAGGTAACGCGTATGCCTGTGCAGACCGCCGCATCGGAACAGCAGGCGTACGACCCCGCACAATGGCACGTCGGCAAGACCACCGATGTGGCCGAGCAGGTGCAAAGCGCGGTGCAAAAAGCACAGGCGCATACGCCGCAGGCTCCGGTGCTGCAAATGGGCAGCCAGGCCACGGCGCAGGCACCCCAGAAACAGGAATAACCGCCCCTGCGCAAGTACATGCCGCCAGGTGCATACTTATAACGAATAAAGGAGGGACTTTCCCATGACCGAATCCAACCAGACTCCCCAAGCCGCGACCGCCAACGCCTCCGTACCCACGCTGACGCTCGATCCCGCCTCCATGGCCAAGGATAAGGCCAATCTGGACGAAGCGGTCGATGCGCTCCAAAAGGCCGGCTCTACCCCCAGCGCCGCCAGGGCTGTGGTGGCTACGATGTCGGACATGGACACCTCCATGCTCTCGGACGCGGACAAGCAGAGCATCGACGCGTTCGTTAAGCAAATCAATATCGAGAATCCCGATCACGTGCTTCTTTACGGCGCGGACGCACAAAAAAAGGTCGCCGATTTCAGCGACAGCGCTTTGGCCACCGTGCGTACCGATCAGACCGGCGAGGTCGGCGATATGCTGGTGAAGCTAGTTAGCGAAATTAAGGGCTTCGGTTCCGAGGCGGAAAAGCCCTCCGGCTTCAAAGGGCTATTCTGGAACGCGCAGAAGGCCATTGAGGAAATGAAAAGCAAGTACGAGAAGGTAGAAGTCAACGTGGACGGCATCGCCACGTCGCTGGAAAACTATCAGCGCCAGCTGCTCAAGGACGTGAGCATGTTCAACCACCTTTACGATATGAACACCCAGTACTTCAAGGAACTGACGATGTACATCATCGCCGGCGGCAA
>JAJFVI010000206.1 GCA_021371895.1 Eubacteriales bacterium
TCCAGGTAGATGTCGCCGCTGTCGAAATTACCGCCGATATAGCCATAGTTTTTATCAAAAATCACAGTATCGGTCTCGGTCTGGCGGATGGTCAGGCGGACGCGTGCAGCCAGCTCGTTGCTGTCGCTGATGGACTTGAGCACACGGAGGCCCTGCGTCTGCGCTGTGAGATGAGCCTGAACGTAGGCGTCGTCGTTCAGAAGAGCCGGATTCAACGTATCCACGTTGATGGTAAAGCAATTCTCCGCCAGCGACGCCGTGGAAAACAGCACGACGCAGACGAGCAGGCAGAGAAACGCGCGTAATTTACACATGGTTAAAGCCCCTTTGCAATGCGATATAGGTACAATATGCTAACGTTCGCCAGACGGATTTCCTTCCCTGCCGGTGCGAAGGAAAGTGGTTCCGACACAGCGCGGAAGTAACAAATGCGTAACAACTGCTTTACTGATCGGACAAAGTTTGCTATACTATATCAAGCTATGGGGTGAAACGCCTGATATGCCAAAGGAGGAACCGCCCATGAAGCTAAGAAAACGAACCCTTGCAAGCAGGATTACAGCGCTCGCGTTGGTGCTTATGATACTGTGCACGTGTGATGCCTTTGCGCTGACCACATACACGACACTCGAATTCGGTTCACGGGGCGCGGACGTGCTCGCGCTGCAAAAGGCGCTTCAATCCCTGGGCTTTGATCCCAACGGTTTGGATGGCAAATTTGGCCGGGGAACAGAAAACGCCGTGATCCTCTACCAGACCAGCAAGAGCCTGTCAGCCGACGGCAAGGCGGGAACGCTGACGCTTCAAACGCTTTATGCGGACGTGGCAAGCAGCGCCGACTCGACTTCCATCGGAGATACCACCACAACCACCACGCGCGTATCCACCAACCCCAATACGCTCGAATATGGCGACAGCGGCGACAAAGTGACCGCGCTGCAGACCGCGCTGGTCAAGCTGGGATATAGCACAAATGGCATTGACGGGCGCTTTGGCGCGGGTACGCGCAAGGCCGTGACCGCCTTCCAGGAAGCCAACGGGCTTACGGCGGACGGGCTGGCCGGCAGCCAGACACAGACGCTTATATACAGCAAGGCGGCGGCCGTGGATTCGGGCAACTCCGATTCCAATTCCGAATCCAGTTCAGACTCCAACACCGACTCCGGCTCCAGCTCCGACTCGGCGGCGTTTACGCGCACGCTGCGCAAGGGCTACACCGGCAGCGATGTAAAAAGCGTTCAGACGCAGCTTAAATCGCTGGGCTACTACACCTACACGGTGGACGGCGTATATGGATCCGGTACGATGGCCTCCGTGAGCGCTTTCCAGAAGAAAAACAACCTCTCCGTGGACGGGCTGGTGGGCGCCAAGACCTATGCCAAGCTCTTTTCTTCCAACGCGGTCGCGTCGGACGCTTCCTCCTCCGGCAGCGATTCCTCGTCCGATTCTACCGGAGATTCCGGCTCGTCTGACAGCGGAACGACCTACGTGTCGCTCTCTCTGGGGTCGAGCGGCGACGAGGTGAAGGCTCTGCAGAAAGCATTAAAAGCGCTGGGCTACAACGTGGTAGTGGATGGGGATTTCGGATCGCTTACCAAGACGGCGATCGTTCAGTTCCAGACGCTTAACGGACTCACGGTGGACGGCACGGCCGGGGCGCTGACCCAGGTTAAGCTGTATAGCAGTTCCGCGGTGAAATACGATCAATCGGTGGAAGAAAACACCACGATTGACGATGATACCGGCAAAGCATCCGGCCCCAGCGTAAGCAGCGTCAAATGCCTGTACTGGTACACCGAGGTGAAGCCCACGATTAAATCGGGTCAGCACATCACTGTTTTCGATCCCGCCACCAACTTGCAATGGACGCTGCGGCTGTACAGTCTGGGCCATCACGCGGACAGCGAACCCCTTACCGCCATCGATACGGCGATTATGTATAAGGCTTTCGGCAATACGAACACATGGACGCCAAAGCCGGTTTATGTTCAGCTGCCCAGCGGCGTATGGACGCTGGCAAGCATGCACAACGTGCCGCACCTTTCCGGAACGATTAAAGATAACAACTTCGACGGGCACCTGTGCGTGCACTTCCTTAGGACGATAGAGGAATGCCAGGCCAACGATCCTTATTACGGCATGCAGCACCAGACCGCGATCCGTAAAAAATGGAAATCCATGACCGGTTTGGATATTGCGGACTGACGAGGGCATAACGGTTTTCAAAAGCAATCAAAACAAAAAATCACGGAGGTCGGCGGTAAAACTGCCGGGCTCCGTGTATTTTCCAGCCGCACGTTATCCTCAGGCTTTCGGCGCGGGCGGCTTGTAATCGGGTGTAATCTCGCCCACGCCACCCAGCACGTACATGGGACGGTAGGGGAACTTGCGCATCTCATGCTCGGTGGTGACGCCGCTTAAAACCAACACGGTATCAATGCCGCTTTCAACGCCCGCGACAATGTCGGTGTCCATCCGGTCGCCGATGATGGCCGCTTCATTCGCATCTACCCCGAGCATCCTCAGGCCGTGGCGCATCATCAGGGGGTTGGGCTTGCCCAGATAGTAGGCGCTGCGGCCGGTGGCCATTTCGATGGGGGCCATAAGCGCCTTGCACGCCGGGGCGATGCCGCCTTCGACGGGGCCGGTGATATCCGGGTTGGTGCCAATCAGCTTTGCGCCCGCTCGTACCAGCGCAACGGCGCGCACGATGCGGTCGAAGCTGTAGGAATGCGTTTCCCCCAGCACTACGTAATCAGGGTTAACCTCGTTCATGGTGAAGCCCGCGTCGTACAGCGCCCCTACCAATCCGGGTTCGCCGATGACATATACGCTGCCCCCGGGGGACTGGTGCTTGAGAAACGCGGCGGTGGAAAGGGCGCTGGTGTAGAAATGGCTCTCGTTTACTTCCAGCCCCAGCCGCGCCAGCTTCTGCTGCAATTCGCGCGGCGCGCGCTCGCTGCTGTTGGTTAAAAACAGAAACGCCTTGGACTCCCGCTTCAACCAACCCACAAACTCGGTGACGCCCGGTAAAAGCATGTTGCCGTGATAAATCACGCCGTCCATATCGATAATGTATCCTTTTTTGGCGCGTAACCCTTCCATGGTTACGGATTTCACATCGGACATTCTATCACCTTTCCCGGTCGCCGTATGGCTGCTACAGGCAACACAGCGAGACCAGAGAGCTCGCTGACATGTTAATTATAACATGGTTTGCGGCCCACGGCAACGAAAACCACACCCGCATCCAACTTAGGCCTATGCCGCCAAATACGGAAAAATACTTGCCGCCGCGGGAAAATTCCCCTTTCAAAATCTATGGCGATCTGCTATAATCAAATTGAACTTCGTTGTGCATAAATGCACCGAAAATTGCAAGGAGGGAACCTAGCATGAAGAAGGTAGTTACTATTCTTTTGGCACTGGCACTCGTTATGAGTATTTGCACCTTCGCGGCGGCCGAGGGCATCACCTACGCGCTGGTCACGGACGTTGGCAACATTGACGATCAGAGCTTCAACCAAGGCACGTGGGAGGGCGTTAAAGCCTTCGCCGAGGGGCAAGGCCTTGTGGAAAACACCGATTATGCTTATTATCGTCCGTCCGAGGACAGCGACGATGCTCGTGTAGAATCCATTACCGCTGCGGTGGAAGCCGGTGCGAAAGTGGTTATTCTGCCGGGTTATCTGTGGGATAACGCTGTTATGATCGCTGCGGAAAAATATCCGGACGTGAGCTTTCTGGGCGTTGACCTTAGCCCCGAAACGTATCCCGTCAATGTGACCAACATCAAGTTTACCGAAGAAGTCAGCGGCTATCTGGCCGGCTATGCGATCGTAAAAGACGGCGATACCAAGCTGGGCTTCCTGGGCGGCATTGACGTGCC
>JAJFVI010000207.1 GCA_021371895.1 Eubacteriales bacterium
GGCAGCGCTGCGTGCCGCCGGAGCGGACGCGGCGCTGATCGGCGAGGCACTGATGCGGGCGGAGGACAGGGGTGCTTTGCTGGCCGCTTTCCGGGAGGCGGCACGATGAACGGAACGAAAATCAAAATCTGCGGCCTGTTCCGGCGGGAAGATGCCGAAGCGGTCAACCGGGCTTTGCCTGACTACGCAGGCTTCGTGTTTTACGAGAAAAGCTGCCGTAATGTTACGCCGGAGCTTGCGCGGGTGCTCCGCACGACTCTCCGGCCCGCGGTGCGGACAGTCGGCGTGTTTGTGAACGCTTCTGTGGAAAGGATTGCACGGCTGTACCAGGAAGGAATCATCGGAATCGCTCAGCTGCACGGCGACGAGGATGCCGCATATATCGCGACGCTGCGGGCGATGCTCCCCGCCGTTGAAATCTGGAAAGCTTATAAAATCCATGTGCCGGAAGAACTGGCCGCGGCGGCTGCAAGCACGGCGGACAAAGTGCTTCTGGACAGCGGTGGCGGCACGGGAGCGAGGTTCGACTGGTCGCTGGCGGAACGCTTTCCAAGATCGTTTATCCTTGCGGGCGGCCTCACGCCGGAAACCATCCCGGAAGCGATTGCGCGCCTGCATCCCTTTGCGGTGGACCTCAGTTCCGGCGTTGAGACGGACAGGGTTAAGGACGAGGCGAAAATCAAGGCGGCTGTAGCTGCCGCAAGGAGGAGCTAAGGAATGACGAAAGGTAGATTCGGTATCCACGGCGGGCAATACATCCCGGAAACGTTGATGAACGCCGTGTTGGAACTGGAAGAAGCGTATGATCATTATCATAACGACCCGCAGTTCAACGCCGAGCTTGGCGAACTGCTTCGCGGCTATGTCGGCAGGCCGTCGCTGCTCTACCATGCCGCCAAGATGACCGCGGATCTGGGTGGCGCGAAAAGCTACTTAAAACGCGAGGATTTAAACCACACCGGAGCGCACAAGATTAACAATGTGCTTGGGCAAGCGCTGCTGGCTGTTAAAATGGGCAAAACGCGCGTAATCGCGGAGACCGGCGCGGGGCAGCACGGCGTGGCTGCGGCAACCGCCGCCGCGCTCATGGGTCTTTCGTGTGACATCTATATGGGTGCGGAGGACACGAAACGCCAGGCGCTGAATGTGTACAAAATGCGGCTGTTAGGCGCGAGAGTACACCCGGTTACCTCTGGCACGGCAACACTGAAAGACGCGGTTTCCGAAACCATGCGGGAATGGACCAACCGGATTGCCGATACGCACTACGTGTTGGGCTCAGTGATGGGGCCCCACCCGTTCCCCACCATCGTGAGGGATTTTCAGGCGGTGATCTCCAAGGAAATTCGTGAACAGATGCTGGCGGCGGAGGGGCGGCTGCCCGACGCCGTACTGGCCTGCGTGGGCGGCGGTTCCAACGCCATCGGCGCCTTTTATCACTTTCTGGGGGATTCCTCGGTGCGGCTGATCGGCTGTGAGGCGGCGGGCAGGGGCACGGACACCTTTGAAACGGCGGCGACCATTACCACCGGAAGGGTAGGCATCTTCCATGGGATGAAATCCTATTTCTGCCAGGATGAGTATGGGCAGATTGCGCCGGTGTACTCGATCTCCGCCGGGTTGGATTACCCGGGAGTCGGGCCGGAGCACGCCTGCCTGCACGATACCGGTCGGGCCGAATATGTGGCCGTAACCGATAACGAGGCGGTGAACGCCTTCGAATATCTGGCGCGCACGGAAGGCATTATCCCCGCCATTGAAAGCGCGCACGCCGTGGCTTATGCCATGAAGCTCGCGCCTACGATGAACCGGGACCAGATCATGGTGATCAACCTTTCGGGACGCGGCGATAAGGACTGCGCCGCCATCGCGCGCTACAGAGGGGAGGAGATTGTAGAATGAACAGCATCCGAAAGGCTTTTCAGGGACAAAAGGCGTTTATCGCGTTTATCACCTGCGGGGACCCGGATCTGGACACGACCGTGGCGCTGATTCGCGCGATGGACGAAGCCGGGGTGGATATCATCGAGCTGGGTATCCCGTTTTCCGACCCGACGGCGGAAGGCCCCGTGATACAGGCTGCCAACCGGAGGGCGCTGGCCGGCGGTGTAACCACGGACAAGATTTTCGATATGATACGCCGTGTGCGTCCAACGGTGCGTGTACCCCTAGCGCTGATGACGTATGCGAACGTGGTGTTTTCCTATGGAACGGAGCAGTTTTTGCAAACCGCATCGGAGATCGGCGTCAGCGGGCTCATCCTGCCGGATGTTCCCTTTGAGGAAAAGGCGGATTTCGCGCCAGCCTGCCGGAAGTATGGAATAGCTTACATCTCCCTGGTTGCGCCCACCTCTCACGACCGTATCGCGATGATCGCCCGGGAGGCGGAAGGTTTTGTATATTGCGTTTCCTCCCTGGGAGTGACAGGCGTACGCAGCCAGATCACCTCCGACGTGGGCGATATGGTGCGGCGCATCCGTGAAGTAACCGACCTTCCGACCGCAATCGGATTTGGCATCTCCACCCCCGATCAGGCGGTGTGTATGGCGGAAAAGGCGGATGGCGTGATCGTCGGCTCGGCCATCGTCAAGCTGATCGGTGAATATGGCAGCGAGGCCGTTGCTCCCGTCGCGGCATATGTTCGGGCCATGAAAACCGCTCTGCGTGGCGGAGCATAGGCCGTTCCGTCCGTTGAACGCGCTGCTGCTACACAATGCTTGGCATCGGGTTTGCTTCCCCTATATACGGCAGGAGCAGACCCGTGGGATGTAAGGGCTTATCAGCGATCAGGTATTTTTTATGCAATGCAGCAAAGGCTGTTGACATGGCTGTAAGCATGCGGCGGTGGCAGGCGGTCGTTGTCGGCCAGCATATCCTTCCAGAACGCAATTGCAATTCACGTTTTCTCATGCAATCACGTAATAAAAACCACCTGGGCATCATCTGTGTCCAGAGAAACCACAAACCGCAGCGCGCCGCTCTCCAAAACGCGCCATTGTTCGCAGCCGTATACCGCATCGGGCATGCGAGGCAGTGGGCTGGTTACGTATTCATACGTTCCTTTTGCGTGCGTAAAAAAAACGACGCACCCCCGACCCGATTCCGAATTGATTTTTTCATATATTTCCGGGCTTCCGCCCTGTATGCCGCGCCGTACGGGGTAAGCGCCCGTAACATCGTATCGAACCGCCTTGTAATGGTTTAGTAAGGTATGCCAACGGGCAATATCCGCTTCCGTCAGTTCTTCTAAAAACCCCCATACTCCGTTTCCGCCCAGCACAAGGGCCGCCATATTGTTACGCTGGGACAAGGGCGACCCGTGCGGCAGAAAATGGGTAAGAAACAAAACCGAAGGAATGAGAAAGTCAAACTGCGCTGATTGCCGGCAAACCTGAGCCCTTGCGGGGCCGGGATAAAAAAATGCGTTGATCGTATCCGGTTGGATACGAACGCTCTTGGGGATGTCCAGATCGCTGAAATACGGCCCGTTGTTCATCAGGAAGAATTTTCCGACGCTTAAAAATCCAAGGCCGACGAACCGGCCGCCTTCGGTAATGTCAAAATCGACAATTGCCTCCGGGCATCGCGCGGTTACCGCTTCCGCAACGCGTATCATTTCCAGACCCATACGGTAAGCGTAAGCATCGGCCCGTTCTTCTGGGGAATTGTTTTCACTCCCGTGTAAATGTCCGGGCGCATCGCAACCATACTGTGCTACCGCATCCCATTTGAAGTAGCGTACGCCAAGGTTTTCATAGAGCGAAATAAGACGTTCAATGAGCAAATCGCTATAACCGGAAGCCAGGCACATGCCGCAGCTTTCTTCTGTTTCCCAGATTTTCCCCCAATCGTCCACCTGCCCATGCCGCTTCATGGCATACTCCGGATGTTCCCGGTACATTGCAGATGTCTTAGCCGCCACAACGGGGTTAAGCCATAGTCCCAGCTTCATGCCATACGCCTGCAGGCGATCGCGTACTGCCTTCATCCGGTTGGGGAATTCAGCTTCGTTCACCTCCCAGTCGCCTGTTTTTTGAAACCAGCCCGTATCCAGTACGTAAACTTCCACACCCAACCGGCGGGCAGTATCGATGTCCCGTAGAATATAGTCTTCCTTCAGATTCCCAAGCACGGAGTTCCCCTGAAAGTACTTTCCCCCCTCCTGAAAGTGCCAGGTGTTATAGAAAATATAAGGTTTTCGCGATTCCGGGTTCTCCGCGATATCGCAGAGCATAAAGCGTCTGTATGCGCGAAACATGGCGCCCGCTGTGTCCGCAAGTCCAATTTGCAGCCAGGGAGCTTGATAGTCGATTGCCTTCTGGCCGCTAACGTAATTCCCTTTGCGGGAAAAAAGGCATAGTTTGTCCCCCGCAAGACGAAAGGTCAAAAAATGATCGGGGACTTGCGCCCCGTGCTCATAAGCCAGCAGTACGCAGGCATCCGCTTCCGAAAGTAGCATTATCGGCCCGATGAAACTTTTTTCAGCACATGTCTCGCGCGGATATTGTTCCACGGAGGGTAAATAGCTGTGCAGCAGCCTTTCAAATTGCGAAAGCTGCACCTCCGTAACCGACTGGCAGGAAACCCGGATACTGCCATAGAGAATCGGATTTTCTCCATCCGTACCCATAAAGGCCGTTTCGCCAGTCAGCCTATACCGCAGCCGCAGAAAGGGGCTGTTTGGCTTTACGCGCAGCCGCACCGTAAGTTGCGCTCCGTTAAGCTGATCCTGATAGAGCGCATCCGCTTCCAGACCGTCCTGCCAAGGCGTTTGAACCGTATGGACATGCATCCAGTGCTGAACCGTCCCCATGGCAAGGGGGAATTGCGGCCAATACCACACAACGCAGCGCGGCCCGAACATACGCTCCAAACGGTCGTTATACAGGGTGACGCCACAAGACGATAAATCCTGCATATCTTTACCCCCATTAACAAATCCAGGCGTCGTAGGCCGCCTTCTTTTCGCCTTGCGCCATCCTCATTTTGCGCAACACTTCCAGCCGGAAAGCACCCGGCCAGGCGACCAGCCATTGCGTCGGCTCGTTAACCGGCCCCCATTCGGTGTAAGCCATGCCTTCGTCCTGGCTCCCTGCCGGACGGAGTTTGTCGGCTACGATCAGTGTTCCGTCGGATACGCATTGCTGGCCGTTTCGCCAAATGGCCTGCGCCCGCTGTGACCACGTTTCGTCTCCTGTATACAGGGCCAACTCCACCAGATCAGGAACGTAGTACAGGCCGAAGGGATCCTGATGCTGGTGGGTGGTGGATACGGCAGTACCGCCAAAAGTGTTGTAATGCAGCTTGGAAAGAAGGCTGCCTTTAGGATAAACGCGGGAATAATGCCATTGCCAGGTACTCAGATACCAAGCTGCCCGGCACGCCGCCTCCAGATACCCAGGGCTCTTCGTCGCCCCGAAAAGCATCAGGCCAGCCTTCAAAAGCGGGATAGCCGATTCCTTGTCCACGCAATAGATATCCAACGCACCCGCGGTGGTAAATCCCTGATCGTTCAATTCCCGGATATAATATTGGTAGCTTTTTTGAGCCGCCGCAAGATAATCCTGGGAGGAGAACCTGTCCGCACCCGCAGCTAGAGCCATGGTGAGGTATGCGCCCACGGTACCTTCCCGCACGGCGGGAGAGAGGTCGGCTTCCAGCCAGCTCTTTCCTAAGCGCCCATCCAGCCCCATTACGGAGACGGCAAAATCACAAATGGCACGGGCGGAAGCCAAATACTCCGGGCGGTTCATACCAGCCTGCCGCGCGAGGTCGAAAGCCTCCATCATCTGCAGCGCAGCCATGCCAAGGTTGCAGGCGTCTACCGTTTTTGCAAAGCCCTGTGTGTATGCGTTATCGTCGTAATGTGTTTTCATTAAACCGCACGGGAGCCGGGCAGCCATCCACGCATCCAACACCCTGATGCCCATGGAAACGGCGTCTGTATCCGCATGTGTCAAGCCATGGTACAGCAAGGCGTTGGCATAAGAAGCATTTTGCCCGCACCAGCCGATTTCATATTTGTTTTGGCTGCGCTTGCAAAAAGCGTCCTTTTCCCACGCAAGGCCAATGTTGAACCCTGCAAAGCCGTCCGGCTCCTCGCTATAGAGCAATTTAGCGTATTGAATGCCTAAATCCCAGAGACTGCTGTTGGAAAACGTTGGAGAAACGTTTTGAGAGCTGCGTTTCCAGGCCAAGGACAGTAGTTTTTTCCAGCCGCTGCGCGGCGCGCCGACCGCCGAGAGCACCACAAGCACGGAAAAAGTGTCGTGCGGCGGTATCGTAGCGCATGTCGCGGCCCGCCAATCGTGCTTTTGGTGATACACACGAGGGCCTTCCTGTATCGGCCAGAGCATTTCATGCACAGCTTTGCCATTCCCTGGGTACAGCGAACAGGAGGCGTCCGTCTGCCCTGCGTCCAGATACATCGCTACGCCAAACGAAGCTCCTTCCGAATAGGTCGCACCGGGGATGGACACACGGTGGTACGCCCATCGCCACGGAAGCCCGGTTTCCTGGTCTATAAAGCCCACATAATCCAGCTTCGCGCCCCAATCGTTGCCCTGGTAGCTTACAGCAGGTACCATACCGTATCGCATGCTTTCCAACGGACACAGGCGCATACACATTTCCGTTAACGGCTGCTTCGTACGCCGGGTCCAACGGAAAACACCCTCTTCCAGCAGCGTGAAGGTATCCTCAGCCCCCTGAAGCGCTTCCGCAAGGCATACCGGAGCGCCGTTCAGGCACAGTACAGTCCCTCCCTCAACGCGCTTGCCCCCTGCTCCCGCCATGCCGCCGCCTCCCTGCAGATTTCCGAAAATAGTTAGTTACAGGTTTATCGCCATTCCAGCACAAGCCCCGGTTCCGACTCATCCCCGTATGTCGCGCGGGACAAACCCACGCGGGCAATCAGCTCCCCGGGCAGTGAAACCGTATCGCCCTGCAACGTAACGGAAGCGGTGATATCGTCCGCCCTGTCGCCAAGCAGATCCCGCGCGAAAAAGCGCTTGCCCGCAAAGCCTGCGCCCTTCAGGTGCAGTGCTGCGTACCGTCCGAATACGCCAAGGCACGAGCAAATTCCTTCCAAATCAAGCGATATTTCCGCAAGGGGCGTGAAATAGCTGTCGCCGACCTTCGCACGGCCGATGGTTGCCACAGCCGCGGTTCCGTTGGGATGCTGCGCAGCCAGCACGAAGGGCGGCTCTCCCTGTGCGCGCACCAGCGGCAGCTTCATCCCTCTGGCAACGCATGCAGGCGCGCTCTGCTCCACCACCTGATGGATGGCGGTGGACAGCCACGTTTGGCCCGGCTCGAAGCTCCACGCATCCATAAGCAGTGTGTCATCTACGTTTACGGTCATGCATTGAACGCCGAAGGCAGGCATCAGCGCCTGAAAGCGCGTCAGACGCGCGACCTCGTCCATCCGCCGTTTCGTGTTCCGCCTCGATGCGGGGAAAGTGCAATCCATATCCGTACCGGGGCGGAGCCCCATTAGCGGGAAACGCATTACCCCAGAGCACAGGCCCAAGGATGCGGCAATATACGCCTCGTCCTCACAGTTGATAAGGCCCATGCCGGTGATCGTTTCGTTCTGGGCGGCCGTAAGCAATCGGGATACGCGCTCAATGGTCTGCGCCTGAGACAGGTAAGGCAGCACATCGTAACTGCGCAGCACATCCGAAAAGGTTAAAAGCTGTTTTTGCCGGTCGATCAACGCGGCGTCCGCCCTGCCGGTACGAATAACAAGCGATTGTTGATCATATGGATCCTTCTCCACATCCAGCCGCTCGTCGTTCACGCAGCTTTGGCACCAGGCGTGTTCGATGGTCAGGCTTGGCGCCATCTCTCGGCCCCAGCGCGTAAGGTTTTCACGGAATGTCCATTCGTGAGCATGCTCGCCCCAGTCCACCTTCCAATATTCCACCCCCGCCTGCCGTGACCACTCCAGTCGCTCCATCCAGTAGGCTTTCTGCCATTCCGGGTCGCGCATATTCCGACCCCGCATCAGTGCCGGGGCTTCCTGCGCGGCCACCCAAAGGCCGATACCGCGCCAGCCCGACGCCTTCGCCATCCAGTTTAACCTGGCCAGCCGTTCGGCAGGCGTGCCCGTGCAGGAGGGAAAGCGGTTTTCGTCCACAATCAGCGAACCGAAATAGGCGGGATCAACCTCCGGCGGTACGTCCCAGCCGTCGTCCAAAAGCAGATAAAGCGCCGTTTTCGCACCAGGGTGAAAGCGGTTCGCCCAGCCTTCCGGGCCAAAAATCGCCGTTTCATTCATGCTGTCCCGCGCGTGGCGTGCGCCGCATGCTCCTTCCAGTTTGGCGCTGTCCAGTGCCGGAAAGTCGCAGCCGTACCTATAGTTTTGCGCAGCCCAGGTGCAAAAATAATTCGGCGTACGTTGTGCAGCTTCGGCGAAAAATCGCATACCGACGCCTCTCTTTCGGGGTATTAAAACTGTTCCCGAATCCAAATCTGCATATCCGTTTCTCCTCGGTTGCTCCACTGGAAATAGGGTATCGCTGTGAACTGCGTTTTTCCTACTACCGCGGCCTGCCCGTGGTACAGGCCCGCATCGCCGGGCGTTTGGAAAGCGTGGGCCTGCCCCGTGAGCATCACGGTGCCTCCGAAAGTGTCGTCCTTCCGCGCTTGGATGGTATCCATGTCCGCCTTGGAAAGCATCAGCCGATACAACTGTGTTGGGTTATCCCGCTGTTCCAGACAGTAGACTAGCGGTCCGCGCTCCAGCGCCACCATGCCTGCGTCTGCACGTACAGCGGGGTGTGTCCGCGTTATTCGCACCGTCATGGGCAGCGTAAGGAGGATCACATCCCCCGGTTTGAACGCACATCGCACACGGAAGAAGCCTTCCTCCACCACCCGAACCGCGCCCTCCGGAAGGGCCGTATCGGTGACTATGCCCTTCGCCCAGGCAGGGATGCGCAGGGCAAAATCCACGTCTGGTTTTAAATCACAAGCCAGCACGGTAACCGCGATCCGCCCGTCCCACGGGTAGTGGGTATCCGTGCGGAACCGGATGCTGCCGAAAGCGCCTTCCTGGGTCTGTTCCCCCGGTAAAAACACCTGATAACGCAACACATCACGCTTTTCATCAAAGCTCACGGAGTATTGCTGCAACGAGGCCAGCAGCCGGGCCGCGTTAGGGGGGCAGCAGGCACAGCCGTACCATTTCTGCCGGATGACCTTTACGTGGGACAGCGCAGGATCGCCTTCGCCCATAGGTTTTCCGCAGACGCCGTGGTACGCTTCCTGCGGGTTGGTGTAGAAAAAACTGCGTCCTTCCAGCCCGAAGCTGGACAAAACGCTGTTGTACAGCGTCCGCTCCATCACATCCCCGTAGATGCTGTTGGCTGCGTCCAGCTCCATCATCCGCCGGGCGAAAAAAACCAATCCCACCGCGGCGCAAGTTTCGGCGTAGGCACGGTCGTTGGGTAGATGATAATCGACGGTGAAGGCTTCCCCCTTTAGGGCGGAGCCCACGGCGCCGGTTATGTACATCTGCCTCGTCGTTACGTCGTTCCACAGGGCGTGGCAGGCGCGAATCAGCGCTTCGTCCCGGTTATAATGGGCTACGTCCGCCATGCCGGCATACAGGTACACCGCCCGCACTGCGTGGCCGACCGCCTCGGCCTGCTCCCGCACCGGCTTATGTGCCTGAAAATACGAAAGCGGCATAAAATCGTCCGGCCAACGGGTAGTGAACCCTCGCGCCTTACGCTGTTCGAGAAAAAAGTTCGGTTCCGTGCCCCGTATATCGATAAAATATTCTGCGAGCTTCAGATACCGCTTTTCACCTGTAACGCGGTACAGTTTGCACAGCGCCAGCTCAATCTCTTCATGGCCCGGATAGCCGTGCAGCTTGCCTTCTTCCGGCCCGAATACGCTGTCAATGTAATCCGCATAACGACACAGAGCAGCCAGCAGCTTTCTGCGGCCCGTACCCAGAAAATACGCCACCGCGGCTTCAATCAGGTGCCCGGCGCAGTACAGCTCGTGGCACTGCTCCACGTTATGCCAGCGTTCTCCCGGCTCTTTCAGGGTAAAGTAAGTATTGATGTAGCCGTCTTCATCCTGCGCGGCTACGATGAGTTCTACAGCCTGCTCCGCTTTCCGGTACAGGTCTTCGTCCCAAACGCAGGCAAGGCTGTGACCAACGGCCTCCAGCCATTTCGCCATATCGCTGTCCTGCCATATCGTGCCGCAGTAATCCCCTGTTTTACAGGCGGCGTTGCGAAAATTGGCGATGGAATAACTGGGCTCGGCTTCCGCGACCCGGTCATTGAGCGCCTCCCATTGAAAGGGAAGCATATCTTGTCTTACCAACGTGATGTAGTCGTCGATCTGCATACTCATCGTTCTTTCGTTTTTTACTGAGACAGTTTTGTGGCTTGAACAATCCGACCCGTTTCCGAATCCAGATTTGCATGTCCGTTTTCCGTGATTGCTTCGTTGGAAGTCATGACTCACGGTAAATTTATATTTTCTGTTACGGCAGGTTGCCGTGGCGCAGGCGTGCGTCACCGGGCGTTCG
>JAJFVI010000250.1 GCA_021371895.1 Eubacteriales bacterium
GTGATTCTGGTCGGAGACGATCCCGCCAGCCAGCTCTATGTCGGCAACAAGGAAAAAGCCTGTGCAAGGCTGGGTATCAACTCCACGACCGTGCGCATGCCCGCCGATACAACGCAGGAGCAACTGGAAAGCGAGATCGCCAAAGCGAACGCCGATCCTTCCATTCACGGGCTATTGGTGCAGTTCCCCCTGCCTGCGCACCTAAACGCGGCACGGGCGCTGGCGCTGATTCTGCCGGAGAAGGACGCCGACGGCCTGCACGACGTCAACACCGGTAAAATGACGCGCGGGGAGCCGGGGCCCGTCGCCTGCACGCCCAAGGGCGCGCTGTACATGCTGCATTCGGCGGGTATCCCCATCGAAGGGCAGCACGCCGTGGTTATCGGGCGCAGCAACATTGTGGGCCGTCCCATGGCGATGCTCCTGCTCAAGGAAAACGCGACCGTGACCATCTGCCACAGCCGCACGCGGAACTTGGCCAGCTATACGCGCAACGCGGATATACTGGTGGCGGCGGTAGGCAAGCCGAACATGGTAACGGCGGATATGGTCAAGCCAGGTGCTGCGGTGATCGATGTGGGCATGAACCGCGTGGACGGAAAATTTGTGGGCGATGTGGATTTTGATGCCGTTCGCGAGGTGGCCGGTTACCTGACGCCCGTACCCGGCGGTGTGGGTCGCATGACTGTCGCGATGCTGATGAGCAACACTGTCGAAGCCGCGGAACGGGCTTTAGCGAAGGAATGAGGACGCGATGCTGACGCTGACGGTCGAAGAGCTCAACGAGTACGTTCGCCGCACCCTCGCGGGCGATCCGATGCTGCATGGACTTCGGCTGCGCGGCGAGATCAGCAATTTCAAGCGTCATGTGTCCGGACACTGGTACTTTACCCTCAAGGACAGCCAAAGCGCCATCAGTTGCGTCATGTTCCGTTCTGCCGCCATGGGCGTACGCTTTGCTCCCCGCGACGGCGCGCAGGTGATCCTGTCCGGCAGCGTTGGGCTGTACGCAAAGACCGGCTCGTACCAGTTTTACGCCGAGGGTATGGAACCCGACGGTTTGGGCGAGCTGTACCTGCGCATGGAAGCGCTGAAAAAGAAGCTTGAAAAGGAAGGGCTGTTCGACCCGGCGCTTAAAAAACCGCTGCCGCTGTTGCCCGGAGGCATAGGCATCGCCACCAGCAGTACGGGCGCGGTGCTGCACGATATTGCCCGTGTCACATGGCGGCGTGACCCCGGTATGCCGCTGTACCTTTATCCGGTCGCGGTTCAGGGGGAAGGCGCGGCGGAGCAGATCGCCTTCGCGCTTGCGGCGCTGGATCGGCTGGATGCCGTGGATGTGATCATCGTCGGGCGCGGCGGCGGCAGCATGGAGGATCTCCGGCCGTTTAACGAGGAGATCGTCGCGCGTGCCATAGCGGCGTGCCATAAGCCCGTTGTCAGCGCCGTGGGGCATGAAACGGACTTTACCATCGCGGATTTCGTTGCGGACGTACGCGCGCCCACGCCCTCGGCGGCGGCGGAGATCGCGGTGCCGCAGCGGGAAGCGCTGCTGATGGAAATCGGCAAACTTTCACGGCGTATGCGCCGCGCGGGCGAGGCGGAGATCGCCGAAAAGGCGGCACGGTTATCGGCAGTGCGCCAGACCCTTACGGAGCAATCGCCGGAAAACCTTTTTCGCGTGGTCGGCGAGCGGCTGAAATCGTTCGGTGCCCGGTTCGCGCTGCTTTACGAAACGCGGCTGAACGATACTGCGCACAGGCTGGACGCCGCCTCGGTACGCCTGCGCGCGGCCGGGCCGCAGGCGACGCTGAACCGCGGCTACGCGCTTTTACAGCAGGAGGGGAGAACGGTGCCAAGCGTCGAGCGCTTCCAGCCGGAGCTACCCTTCAGCGTACGGCTTCGGGATGGGCAGATCGATGCGAAAGCGACGCGGGTACGCAGGGAGGAACAGCCATGACGGCGAAGAAAAAGAGTATGGAACCAACCTTTGAGGATGAGCTGGCCCGGCTGGAAGTGCTGGCGGAGCAAATGGAACAGGGAGAGCTTCCGCTGGACGAGCTGATGGCAGCCTACGAAGAAGGCGCCAAGCTTGTGAAGGCTCTGCAGGAGAAACTAAACCGCGCCAAAGCAAGGCTCCACGAAGTGAAAGCCGATCCCGACGGCGGACTGACCGTAACGCTGTTAAAGGCGGACGAACCAGACGCTTAGACGTTTTCGAATGGGTTCTCGACTATAACGCGAACTGATTGCGAAAGAGGGAAGGAGGGAAA
>JAJFVI010000256.1 GCA_021371895.1 Eubacteriales bacterium
AGCTTCGCCATTTGTCAGCAAATCGGCAAACGGGGCAAAGTGTACCCCCACATGGTTGAACACCCCATCCAAAATAACGCGGATACCGCCTGCATGTGCTTCTTGCACCAGTGCAACCAGATCTTCATTGGTGCCAAAATCGGGATCAACGGTAAAGTAATCCGTCGTCGCATACTTATGGTTAAAATCACCGGCAAATACTGGTGTCAAGAAAAGGCACTCCACCCCCAGCGCTCGCAAGTACTGGATTTTCGCGCGAATGCCATTGATATCGCCGCCGAAAAAGTTTTCTCTCGCAGGCGCCGAATCCCAAGGCACATATTGGTGAAGGGCTTTATCGGGATTACCGATGGCAAAGCGTTCCGGAAAAATCTGATAATACACAATGCCGCAGCTCCACTCCGGCAAGGCGGGCACATCCGTTTCGTTTGCCTGCAACAGCTCAAAAAAGCCGTGTTCGGGCACCTCCTTTGAAAAGCCATGCTCACAATAGTAAATCACTTCGCCCAAAGCATCGCTCAAGCCAAAAAAGTACTTGATATAATGGGTTTCCTCCGCAAAAACTACATCGCACGTCCATTCCGTATGGATACCATCACTATAGCGCGGGTTGAGCGAAACGGCTGCTCTGCTTTGCGGATAGGGCTTGCTCCGTTTCCAATAATACAGTGTGCAAGTGCTGCAATCTGATTCCGCTGTTAAAAGTCGGTAGTGTATTCTATTTCGTGCAATCGGTTGCCTATAGGGGACAGTCGATTCATGGATTACGGCAGACAGGTTCATATCTTCACATCCTACGGCTTGATTCGCGTTCGATTAATGACGTGCAAAGCATCGTTTGCCGGTTGGTTACACGGCGTTCAATGCGCTGGAACAGCAGTCTGGCTGTTTCCTCACCCAGCATTGCGGTATCCACATTTACCGCGGTAAGCGGCGGATCCGTATATGCTGCCAGCGGGTAATTATCAAACACGACCAGTCCAATCTGTTCAGGCACGCGCCATCCTGCGGCCTTTAGCGCCTTCAGCGCACCAAAGGCTGTCAGGTTATCATTGCATAAAAAGGCATCCGGTGGCTCCGGGGTATTCATAGCTTCCAGCGCCACATAACCCGCATCCTCCGTGGTTCCATCGGTAAAGTGAACCATCGCTACACTGCCAGCATTCAACGCGCCACGATAACCCTTGATACGGCGTTTCACAAAGCCTGCGCTCTCGTCCCCGCCAATATAGGCCAAGTGCTTGTACCCTTGTGCATAGAAGTGTTCAACGGCTAAGGCAGCGCCCTGCTCGTTGTTCACATCCACCCAGCTGGCGCCTTGCTTGCCAATATCCGGCTGACCCAGCACCACATAGGGGAAATCGCCAACTTTTTTAAGCAATGCAAGCTTCACGGTCGAGGGCGGTAAAATGAGCCCATCCACCTTGCGCTCCAGCATTAAGTCCTCAATAGAGGCAGAGTTTGCGGCTCGCTTGGCACTGTTGGCGATAATGACATTGTACCCCATAGCCTGCGCAACCTGTTCAATTGCAAACAGGCTTCGGCTAAAGTATTCGTTGCTGAATGCGTTGGCATCCTGAGCGTCCATCACCACGCCTATGGCACCGCTCAACCCGCTTGCGAGGCTGCGTGCCACGCTGTTCATATGGTAATCCAGCTGTTGCATCGCGGCATATATCTTTTCCTTGGTTTCCTCCGAGATCGATGCCTTGCCATTGAGCACGCGCGAAACTGTGGATGGATTCACGCCAGCCAGCTTTGCCACATCATGGATTGTAGCCGCCATGCGCTCAACCTCCGTTTCATATCGCGATCATCTATGCAACCGATTGCGTTGATATTATTGTACATGGACACCTCTTGCTTGTCAAGCATAATCATTTGGGCAAATTTTATGCCAAATCAGCCAATCCGTATGCTTATAATCAGATCTTTCACCGTCCAGCACGACGGTATGATACTGTTTTGTAAGGGAATATTCTCAGAAATGGCTGACCGCAATGCGATACCGCGATCTATGGGTCACAGCGGAACTTTAGCGCCAGCAACTATTATTTTATACCAGAAGGCCGATATTCAATTTTTATTTTTTAAACTCAAGTGATTTGTGTTGCATATGTAAAATAAACCCAATAATATCTGGGGAATCAGATTTGTGTGATATACTTATTTTTGTTAATTCATTGAATTGACAAGGGCAGTGGAAGTTATGCGAATATCAAAAAAGATTGTAATGCAAATGCATGATGCATCAGAATTTAAGTAAACCTCTGATTTTTCTCATGCAAACCAGACCACTTTTCGGGGGACACCCAAACGCCGCAGACGGCACTGCAGATTGATTAAAGGTTGTTTCCTAACTATATTGTTGTATACAAAATTAGGGGTTGACCACTTCACCTCAATCGTAACGGGGACAGAAGGGATTTCTCCGTATGCGAATCAAAGAGACTGTAGCCGTACGCGTGCGCGATGGAAATGTGAATTAGAATACCGTCGGCGTAGGGGGAACAGTTCACGGCAGATGCCGTATGCATTTTTTTACGAATGTGTCGCCAGCGCCGTACCCCGTCGGTATGATGACAGGGTGGGTTCGGCGATACTTTTCTATCTGCCGGAGCATAGCGGAGCAGCTGTAAATGGCGCACCTTAGTCTGGCTTGGCAGGCGTTACAGGCTTGGCAGGCGTTACGGGTGTGACCTCCGCCTTGGACGTCTTTTCCATGGCTTTTATGATGGATTCTTTCAGGCTCTTGACACGGGCGTCCTCTTCCTTGTTTTCCTGATGGAGTGCGACACCCAGTTTTTCGCTGACCAGAAGGTTGAGCAGCATCTCAAACGCGTTGACCGAACTGCCCTGACCCTCTCCGCCGCCCATGTTGAGCACGGTTTTGGGCACGATGTCGATCTGGGAGGCTGCGATCGCGGCGGTAAATTTGGTCATGATATCTTGTACAACCTGATATTGCGGCCCGCCGTAAGCCTTGACCTGCTCTTCGATGGCAATAGCTTTGCCGATACCCACGCGGGCTTCTTTTTCGGCTTCCGCCTCGGCGATGGCCTTGATCTTGGAGGCTTCCTGCAGCGACCTCTGGTATTCGGCTTTACCGACGTTGCTCTGCACCTGAATGTTGATATCGGATTCCGTAAGGAATTTCTGTTGCAGCGCTTTGGATTCTGCTTCGCGCAACTCCTTTTCCTTGCCAGCCGCCTTTTCCTGCTGGGAGTAGGTTTCAATCCGCTCGATGGCGATCTGCCGTTCACGGAGCTGGGTCAGGATGATCTCGATCTTGTTATCATTGGCGGACGCGGCCGGAGTGCCGATGAGCACTTCCTCCAGTTCGAGATTGTAATGCTCGAACTTCGCCTTCATCTCGCTGGACGAAACCCGCTGAATCTCGTTTCGATCCTGAATCAATTGAATGAGCGTCTTGGTCTGCCCGATGTTTTTAAAATAGGCCGACACCATGGGGTCAAGGGTCTGGTCAACCAGCATTTTAACGTCGCCGAACCGCTGAATCACCAGCGGCGCCTTTTTATAGTCGATGTGCATTACCACCGACAGAGGCAGGGACGGCTCAAACGCATCCTTGGTGATCAGGCTGACTTCGGTCAGGTTTTCGTCAAACTTGTGGTAGCCGGTCTGGTTGCTGATCCACTTCAGGATGATGTTCGTTGTGGGCACGAGGATGATTTTTCCCGCATAGGTATTAAACGCATATTTGCCCGGCATCAGGGGAACTCTCCATACCCCGCGGAAACCCCTCTCCACCAGCTCGCCGTGCTTGTAATCGTCCCCGGTGGAGTCCACGCCTTTGGGCCCGATGTAGGACACGACCACGCCCACATAGCCGACGTCGATCAGCGTCTTTTCGATCAGCTCCACGGTGGCGAAAAATCGATTGACGAAATAGGTGCCTTCCACCAGAACCTGATACTGCCGACCCCGGAAGCCGCCAGCCTTGAGGAACTTTTCGGGATCCTGAAAATTATTGTGGTAAACGTCGGGATAGGCGGGATCGTCGCCCACGGCTGGG
>JAJFVI010000269.1 GCA_021371895.1 Eubacteriales bacterium
GCCAGCAGACGCTGTGGCAGAAGGAAGTAATCCCCATAGGTTTTACCGCTTCGGGTCGCGCCGGTTTTCACATTCCACACCCGAGTAGCGCGCAGGCGGTATTCGCGCTGTTTTTCACTCATCACGGGCATGTTACTCCGCCTCCTTCCCGGCCTCGGCGTCCAGCTTTTTCATCAGATCCGCAACCAGCTTCAGGCTCTGCATATCGCCGTTGTCCGCAAGGGTTACCTCCCGCAGAATTTTCAGCGCCGTGCTCAGCCTGTGCAGCCCAATGCTGCTTACGGGCACCCGGATGGTTTCCGATAATACTTTCTCCTCCGTTGTTTCTTCCACAGGCTTGCCTTTGGCTTCCTGATCGCCGTAGATTATTTCCTTCGTACGGCGTTTGTGCTGCACAGCCTGCTTATCCAGATCGGATACGGCGCGGGCAAGCTGGGCGGTCAGTTGATCCCCGATGGCCTGCAACTGTGCCAGACGGTCTGCGTCGCACGCAGGAGGTACATCACAGGGATGGGTTACATCGCCTGTCAAGGGCATTTCGCATGTGGGGGTTGTGCCGGAGGCCGTTTCGGAGGACACCGCCGGTTCCGGAGGATTCGGCTTCGCGGTGCGTTTTTGCGCTGCCCAGCCTTCCCGTGCGGCGCGATTGGAAATGGTGGTACAACCGATGCCGTGTTTCTTTGCCAGCCGCCGCAGGCTGACGGGCGTATGGAGATACTCTTCTTGCAACTTCAACCAATCGGTTGCCACACGCTCACTTCACCTCATGTTGCAGTGGGGAAAAGCGGCGGCGCCCCGACTGTTGTGCCGGAACGCCGTGCCTTTCCTGAGGAGGGGATGGAAACGCAGCGCAGGGGGGTGTGTCTGCGCCGCGTGCGGGAAGGGCCAGTCGGAGCCGATGGGGAGCCGGTTGTACCGGATAAGCCGGATGTTACGGGGGGAAGCCCGCTGTATCGGCAAGGCGCGACAGGCGCCGATGGCATACCATGCGTCCCTGGCCTCCGCTGGTGTCCTTGGCCCGCATTTCCATATTGCCAGTATATACCGGGTAACCGTCCGGTTGTGTCCGGTGTGCGCCAGATGGGTAAAAAGAAAAACGACGCGTAAAAACGTGCCGCTGTTGCTTTTTACCGGACTTTGCCTATGGGTATGGAGTGCCTCCTTTCCGAAAATTGCGCGTTTTCTGGCCCGGAAGGTTGTTTGCTTACGGTGAAACTGTTATAATAGCCCCGGACATTCATCGGCAAACCGCTGCGCAGAGCTGGGCGGCCGCCGCACATCGAAACTCCGAAAGGAAGCGTGCATATGATCGCGATTGGTTGCGACCATGCGGGTATCGACCTGAAACCCTCCGTAATCGAAGTTTTAAAGGAAATGGGTCTCCCCTACAAGGATTTCGGCACCTTTTCCCACGACCGCGTGGATTACCCTGTATATGGAGAGCTGGCGGCTCGTGCCGTTGCTTCCGGCGAGTGCGAGCGGGGCATTATAATGTGTGGTACGGGGCAAGGAATCGGCATCGCGGCCAACAAGGTACACGGTGTGCGCTGCGCCATTTGCGCCGATTGCTACTCTGCGCTCATGAGCCGCGAGCATAACGACGCCAACATGATTGCGCTTGGGGCGCGCGTGGTGGGCACGGAAGTGGCCAAGATGATTTTGCGCACCTGGCTGGGCGCGGCCTTCGAGGGCGACCGTCACGCGCGGCGCGTGGGGCAGATTACCAAGCTGGATAAGGGCGAGACGCTGCAGCCATAACGCGCGGGTCCTTACGATTTCAAACCATTAACGCCAGATCTCGCGGTGCTTTTACCCTATGACTTCGTCGCGAAGTCACAGAATAATATTGTTCGCGAGCACCAGCACATTAATAATTTGAAATCGTATAACCGCGCAAATGCAAGACGCGCCCGTACATGGCGCGTTTTTCCGTGTGTTCAGGGTGGCCCGCCGGACTGCCGCGGGTGATATGTTATTCCGTAAACGTCCGCAGCA
>JAJFVI010000307.1 GCA_021371895.1 Eubacteriales bacterium
ATTCATTATTGATGTGATTATTATCTCACAATTTCTATCTCGTGTCCACACTGTCTAGCAGGTTTTATATTTTGTGATAGTAATATTCTTAACTTTCTAAACTGAAGGCAACAACTGAATTAGTATAAAAATAAGCGCCACTCTCATCCCCTCCCATTTGACAAACCCCCACTCCCATGCTATGCTGTGCCTAAGGTTTCCGTTCCATCACACGCTTTGGGAGGCACAACGCTATTATGAAAATTGCCGTGCTGATTCCCTGCTATAACGAGGCGAAAACCATCGCCAAAGTGGTGGCCGACGCGCGCGCCGCACTCCCCGAAGCCGATATTTATGTATACGACAACAATTCCACCGACGATACTGATGCGCTGGCCCGCGCGGCTGGGGCGATTGTGCGTTACGAGCGTCGGCAGGGCAAGGGCAACGTAATCCGCACCATGTTCCGCGAAATCGAGGCCGACGCTTACCTGATGATCGACGGGGACGATACCTACCCCGCCGAAAGCGCGCGCGAGATGGTTGATCTGGTGCTGACGGAAAAAGTGGATATGGTGGTGGGCGATCGCCTGAGCTCCACCTATTTTACGCAGAATAAGCGCCCTTTTCACAACACGGGCAACCGCATGGTGCGCACGCTGGTCAACCGTATTTTCCATGGCAATATCGCGGACCTGATGACGGGTTACCGTGCCTTCAGCTACCAGTTCGTCAAATCCTTCCCGGTGCTTTCCAAGGGGTTTGAGATTGAGACCGAAATGAGCATCCACGCGCTGGATAAAAACCTGTCCATTGCCAGCGTGCCTGTAGACTACCGGGATCGTCCCGCCGGAAACCCCAGCAAGCTCAACACCTATACCGACGGTTTCCGGGTGCTGCGCACCGTCGCGCGGCTATACAAGGAGTACCGGCCGCTGTCGTTCTTCGGGGTGATTGCGCTGCTGCTGGGCGCAACGGGCTTGGGCCTGTTTATACCGGTGTTCACGGAATACCTGCGCACGGGGCTGGTGCCGCGCTTCCCCACCCTGATCGTTTCCGGGGTGCTGATGACGCTGATGATCCTGCTGCTGGTGTGCGGGATCATCCTTGATACGGTCGCCAAGAAGCACCGCCAGCTGTTTGAAATCAACCTGAATATTTTAAAAATGCTGCACGATCCCAGGGACTGAAACACTTCCAGTATGGGCGACTTTTCATGGCCCGTCCCGCCAGAAACTTCCGAGGAGACGCTATGCCCGCTCGACACCGCTTTACCCCGGGAACCCTGTTACGCCTGCTTGGCTGTTTGCCGGCGGGCGTTTTGGCTATGTTCGCCTTCACGCTTTCCCCGGTGGGCTACATGGGCGTCAGTGATCCGCCGCTGCAGGCCGGAAGCGCGGTTTGGCTGCTGTACGCGCTTTTGCTGGGCGGGCTGTTCTATCTGGCCGCGGGTCGGCGCGGGGCGCGCCTCACACCGGGCATGGCCGCGCTGGGATTGCTGTTCGGTGTGGTCAACTATTTCGCAACCACGCTGTTTGCGTACGATACGTGGTCGTTTTTAAACTCCGCCGGGGCTTGGGCTGCGGCTGTGCTGTGCATCGGCGGGCAGGGCGCGGTGATGGCGGCGGTTATAATGCTGGTCTGCGGCTGGCTGGAGCGTGCCCCTGCCGCCGCGGGGAGCGCGCCGGGGGTTGCGGGTTCGACCGCCCGCCGGGGCCGGCAGGCGCTTGCCCGCTTACAGGCGCGTTTCCCGCGTACTGCGGCGTGGCGGCGAAAGCATCCCACGCTCGCCGTTATGGCGATGCTGCTGGTTTGCTGGTCGCCTTACCTGATCGTTTTCTATCCGGGCACGATCATCTGGGACATGGGAGAAATGCTCGGAGGGCTGTATGGGCTGCGGATGCTGAGCACCTGGCACCCAATGTTCACCACATGGCTGTTCGGCGGCTGCGTGTGGCTGGGCCGGCTGTTTGCCAGCGATAATCTGGGCGCGTTTTTCTTTACGCTCCTGCAGACGCTTTTCCTCGCCTATGCCCTTGCGGACGCACTGCGGCTGTTGCGCCGTTTCGGGCTGGGCCGCGGCTGGCGGCTGACCGCGCTGTGCTTTTTCGGACTCACGCCGATTTTCGGCTCCTTTGCGCAGGCCGTAGGCAAGGATACGCTTTACGCGGCGGCGCTGCTATTGTTCGCGGTGCGCACGGCGGAAACGCTGCGTTTCGGCGTTGGGGATCGCAAAGGACTTTGGCAATACGCGGCCTTTGCGCTGCTGGCGTGCCTACTGCGTAACAACGGGCTGTACGTGGTGCTGCCCACGGCGGTGCTTGCCGTGCTTTTCGGGGCGCGCGGCAGGCGGCGGCTGGCGCTGGCGGGCACGATGGCTGCGGCGCTGGCGGTCGTATTCGCCTTTAACCATCTTCTGCTGCCCGCTCTGCATATTCAGGACGAAACAACCTCCGGCCTCTACTCCGTATGCTTCCAGCAAAGCGCGCGCGTGCTGCGCGACCATGCCGATACCGTTACCCCGGAGGAATACGCCGGGATCAACGCGGTGCTGGACGCACAAAACCTGCCGACGCTATACGAAGCGAATATCTCCGACCCGGTCAAGTTCACCTTCCGGCAATACGGGCAGGGGCCTGCCGTGGAGAGCGCGGCGCTTGCAAGCTACCGCAAAACCTGGCTTTCGATGCTTGCCAAATATCCGCTGACCTATCTGGAATCCTTCGTGGCGGGGGGCAGCGGCTACTTCGCCTTTACCCCCAAAATCGACGCGGCCCGCACGTATCACCTGCAGGGCGGCATCCGCTTCGTATTTGAGACTTACACTCTGGGGGACGACCCCCGTTACCTGCACACTACGCAGATCGCCGGGCTCGCCAAGGCTCGGGAGCTGCTGGCGGCTTATACGCGGGGCTGGCGGCGTGTACCGATGCTGGAAATCGCGCTGTTCTGCCCGACATACTTGTGGTTGCTGGCGGCGGCAGTGCTGTCGATGTTCCGGCGGCGGCGTTTCCGCGAGCTTATCGCCTATCTTCCCGCGCTGCTCAGTCTAGGCGCCTGTGTGCTCTCCCCGGTCAACGATTATTTCCGCTATTTTCTGCCTGTTGTCGCCATGACCTTCCCCCTGCTGGGGTTGGCCAGGGAACCCGCCCGGAAAGTATAAATGTGTCTACCTCGGCCGCAAGTGCAGCTTGCTTAGAAAAGGACGAGGGCTTGATAAAGAGGCGTGATCCCTTTGCCCATTCAAAAACAGCCGACGTGAGGCGCGGCTGTTTTTTGTATAATGGGTTATAGCATGATCCGCTAACGGAACCGCTTGCGTTTGCGCACGGAGCGTACCAGCGTTTCGATGATCGCGGGCGGCTCCGTGTCGTCAGGCAGGGGCAGATAGGTGACGAAGAACAGGGAACGCGTGGCGTCACTGGAAAGATACTTCACTTTGAGCCGGTATTTTTGGTGCGACCCATCCTCGCCGATGCGCAGGTAATTGCCCTCGGAGATACCCCGCGTTTCCAGCGCGCGCCTGAACAGCACCTGCAAGCATTGATACCCTTCTTTGGTGGTCATCGTACGGACATCGGAGCCGCACGTGTAAATACGCTCGGCGTGGTCGTGGGTAACGGCGAGGTATTCGTCGTTGATGCGCAAAATCTCAATGTTGTCGCCGATCATCTCGCAAAGGCTCGCCGCGCAGGGAATGGTGGCCAGCATCAGGCTGAAATCCCCATCGATGCTCCACACGCGGCGCACGGAGGACTCGGAAAAGTTTTGCGTGACATCGTTGATATGGATCAGCGGGTGCCGGATAAGCAGGTTTTCAAATTCGTCCACGGGCATGGGCCGGTAAAAATAGTAACCCTGCGCCTGCGTACAGCCGATGGAGGCGAGGAAGCGCGCCTGCTCAACGGTTTCCACACCCTCGGCCACAATAGGCAGTGCCAGGTAGCGCGCCATGCGCACCACGCTGCTTAATATGATGCCGCCGCGGCCGTTCTGATCGTCGCCATACAGGAAACGCATATCCAGTTTGAGCAAATCCACCTCGATCTCCTTGAGCATGTTCAGGCTGGAATAGGCGCTGCCGAAATCGTCCATCTCCACAAAGAACCCTTCCTTGCGCAGCGCGGCAATCCGCTCGGAAAGCAGCTTGGGGTCTTCGGTGTAGGCACTCTCGGTAATTTCCAGCTCAATATAGCGGCGCGGCACGCCGTAGCGATCGGCCAGCTGGCATAGGGTGCCGACCAGCGCCGGGTTATAAATATTCACGCGGGAAACGTTCATACTCAGCGCCAGGGGCGGACGTCCGCCGTAACGGTCCATCCACCGGCGCTGAAGGATGCAAACCTGCTCCCAGATGTAGGCATCCATCTTCATGATGAAGCCGTTTTTCTCAAAAATGGGTACGAAAGCGCCGGGCAGCAGCAGCCCCCGGGTGGGGTGGTTCCAGCGCACAAGCGCCTCCGCGCCGACGATCTCGCCGTTGCTCAGCAGGCATTTCGGCTGCAGATACAGCTCGAACTGATGGTTCTGCAGCGCCATGTTCATATCATTGACAATCTCCAGCTCGGTCAGCAGCGCCTTACGAAGCTGATCGTCATAGAAGGCATAGCGCTGGACATAGTTGCCCTTTACGGTACGTTTGGCCATCTCCGCGCGATCATGCATGATGCTCACAGGCAGCGAGCGATCGTCGATAATATACAGGCCGAACACAAGCAGGATCTCAAAGGGCAATCCGTAATCCTTCAGTTCCCGGTCAAATTCGACGGACTGTTGCTTGATCTGATCAGGGTCATAGGGCATGCACAATGTAAAGTTGTCCGCGTCGATACGGCTATAGGTGGCACTGCCGGCATACAGGGTCTGCATCCGCTGGGCGATGTAGCGCAACAGCCGGTCGCCTTCCTCGTGCCCGAAAATATCGTTGATGAGGCGGAATTTCTCGATATCGAACGAAATCATCACAAATTCGGTATCAGGCGCTTTATCCAACATGGCTTTGGTTTTGCGGTAAAAGGCGGCCTTGTTGCAGATATTGGTAAGCACGTCGTGGTCGGCGATGTAGCGCAATTCGCTCTGGTGGCGGATCTCGTCGCTTTTTTGCACCAGCAGATATTGGTTCTGTGAGCGCAGTTCCTCGGTCTCCCGCTTACGGATGACGTTTTTCACGCGCAGCTTCACCAGCCACGGTTCGTATGGCATGCGCACAAAATCCATCGCACCTGCCTCGATGGCGTTGAAGCTGACCTCGACCGCGTCTTGGGCAACCGTGATCAGTACAGGAATCGAAGCCCAGTCGGGGTTAGCTTGCAGCCGCTTTAACAAGTCCAGTCCATCGGCGCCAGGTGCGCTAATATCCAGCAGCACGGCGGAAACCTGCCTCGGCTCCTGCGCCAACAGGGCCCGGCACGCGTCCGCATCCCGCGCCATCAGCACCCGGTAATCATCGGAGAAAATTCCGCTCAGACGATCGTAATTTTCCTCCGTATCACTGACGATCAGTATCGTACGCTCAATATCATCCCTGATCAGCGTAGCCCAGTTCGGTTCGTTGGTTGCGCCGTAAGCAGTCGGTGAAACGATCTCGTTGGCCTGCGCATGATCCATATCGTCCCGGTAGAGGACGAAACGGTTTTTACCGCGCTGCTTGGCAAGGTACAGGGCCTGATCCGCCTTGCGGTACAGCACCGGGAAGGTGCGGCCATCCCGTGGATACAGCGAAACGCCGACGCTGCCGGTAATGGACACATCGTTATCGAACCGCTTGGCGAACGTCTGGCAGATGAAGGTGGCCCGTTTTTCCAGAAAGTCGGTGCCTTCCTGGATATTTTTCAGGCACACCATGTACTCGTCTCCGCCAATGCGGCTGATCAGATCGCCGCTGCGCATGGTGGTGCGCAGGTTGTTTGCAATATCTATCAGCACCAGATCGCCAAACTGATGTCCAAAGGTATCGTTGACACGCTTAAAGCCGTCCACATCGATCATCATCAACGCGTGGGCCGCGTTTTCATCGCTGAAGGTAAATAGCTGCGTAAGCTGTTCCTCAAACGCGGCGCGGTTGAGCAGCCCCGTCAGGGGATCGTGGGTGGAGCGATCGCGCACCTTCATCTCATCACGCTTGGCCTCGTCCTCATCCTGTATAAGCAGGAATGCCTGCACGTCGTTGGAATACGGATCGGGGAACAGCTGCACGCTCGCGACCGTCCACAGCGCGCCGCCCCCATCCTCCATACGGCGAAACTCCAGCTTGCCGTTGCGCACGTTGTTATCGAAGGCTTCCAGCAGGCGGTCATGTTCAAAGAAGGAACGGAAACGCTGCTGATCTTCCTGCGCCACGTGGTGCTCGGCCAGATAATCGATCAGGAGCGACAGCGTCCGCTTCGCCTCCAGCGGGGGCGAGGGGATCATTGCGCCGGCTTCGCCAGTCAACATATCCCGCGTAAGGTTGTACTCGTAATAATGCATGCTGTCCGGCGACATATCGGTGTACGTCTGCTTCCACTTCTGATAGGCCAGCTCCTTTTCGCGCTGCTCGGTAATATCGCTGAAGGAGATGATCGCCTGCGACGGGCGGCCGTCATCGGCGTAGATGAGTGTGTAATCCGAGCGATACCACGCG
This sequence comes from Eubacteriales bacterium, assembly GCA_021371895.1. Classification (GTDB taxonomy): domain Bacteria; phylum Bacillota; class Clostridia; order Christensenellales; family Aristaeellaceae; genus CAXXOK01. The sequence continues at coordinate 6,602 of JAJFVI010000307.1, forward strand.
AATTGTCCGTCTTTGCCGCGCAGCAACGCGATGCTGGTGCCTTTGGGTTCGCCGGCGAGAATATCGCGGTAGAAGGCACGGAAATCGGCGATGCTCTCCTCCGCCACGTACCCTTCTCTGATCAGCGCCTCCGGCATATCGGGAATGTCATGCTCTCCGTTGAACAGCGGGGAAGGTTCCTCGCCCATCATCAGGGTGCGCAGCTCCACGTCGAAGCGCAGCACGTGCTTGTCGCTCTGGCGAGCGGCGACGCGGTATTCCTCCTCGCGGATGCGCAATTGCTCGATCTGGTTGGCCTCGATAACGATATCCTCGTTGGCGCGAAGCAGATCCACCGTGAGGGCCATGACCATCACGAGCACCCCATAGCGGAAGACCGAGGAGTTATCATCAATGGGAAGCAGGTAATACAGGGCCAGCGTGACCAGCGCCGTAAACGCGGTAATGAAAACGCCGTTATAAAGCACGCTCTTGATTGTTCTGGCGTTTTTACGGGATAGCATCATCGCGGGCGTCACGATGGCAGCGGCTGCGATGAGGGCGTGTGAAATAGACAAGCTTACCCATAGTAAAGCGCTCCCGGCCAGCATCAGCACGGTGTACAAAAGGATATTCCCCAGCAACAAGCCGTTTAATATGCTGCAAATGCGTTTGAAGGTCGGCTGCATGAAGCGGATAAACAGGAAAAACGGGATGGGCATCAGCAGATAACTGTAGAGATTGACATCGAAAAATGCCTGGGAAGCGATATAGCCGATGCCCGAAATATCGGTATCGGTGTAAAACCAAATGCCGGACAGCACAAGAAAGCCGATCAGGTACAGATAGCCCTGAGGAATGCCCTTGCCGAACCTTCGTGCCTCCAGCGCGGCGAAAATAAACAGCGCCAACGCGAAAATAAGCACCAGCAGGCTTAAAATCATGGAGGGAAGCGCACGGGAAAGCAGTGCCAGCCGGATCTCCGCCAGCCCCCCCAAACGCACGGAATACACTTCCACAAACGGTTTGCTGCCCGTTTGGCTGAAAGTCAGCCGAAGAGTTTTGCCTTTCATCTCGGGGGTGAGGGTTAGGGTTGTCCAAGGCAAATCATTGGTCAGCCTTTTATCCGGCAGAGAGACGATTCCCGTTATGGGCACGGGTTCACCGTCCACCTCGGCGGTCACCTGCTGATAATTGGTTTTCATATAAAGAAGAGCCGAGGAAGAAAAATCCTCGGGCAGTATGTTTTCCATCGAGAATTCATCGCTATCCAGCCTTGTGGGCAACGTAACTACACGCAGATCACCGTCGCTCTGCTCCACCTGCCAGCCGGTATTCCACAGCGTGGTATCGCCATCCCGACTTTGTACGCGAAAGGGTGACTGGTCCGAAACGGACAGCCACACCATAAGCAGGATTGTCAAAGAAAAAACCAACGGAAGAAACCATTTGCTAAATTTCATGCTGCCCGCCCCATATCGGTCTTACCACGCGGATGCGTCGAGCGTACTTGGATGGAAATCGATCACTGGATGAGTCTTTATTATTATACAGAACAAATCCTTTGAATGCAACACGTTAACGCTCCAAACCGCCTAAGAAAACATTGACAAGTGTTTTTCCCTGTGGTATAGTAACCCCGTAAGCAGAAGCTGCCCGCTTCTCACCGCGCGAATCCGTTTTGCGCAGGTCGCGGCACGTAAGTCCGTATCGGTCGGAATCGCGGCGGGTAGTATGCTCGGCGCTTTTTGTTTGCCCAAAACCACCCACACCGGCTGCCAAAGGGGTTAAACGTGAGCGTTTGCCAAAATAATATGGAGGTGTATGGATATCAACAACGAGCCGATGATTAACGAAGAGATTAACGATCGCGAAGTGCGCCTGATCGGCCCCGGCGGCGAACAGCTGGGCGTTATGTCCTCCCGCGTGGCGCTGGATAAAGCCGAGGAGGCCGGACTGGATCTGGTGAAGATCGTTCCCAGCGCTAAGCCGCCCGTTTGCAAGCTGATGGACTACGACAGGCACCGTTTCGAGCAGGCCAAACACGAGCGCGAACTTCGTAAGAATCAGCGCATCGTGGAGCTCAAGGAGGTTCAGCTTTCCGCCACCATCGAGGAAAACGACGTTCAGACCAAGCTGAAAAACGCCATTAAGTTCCTGGAAGCCGGTGACAAGGTAAAGGTGACCATCCGTTTCCGCGGCCGCCAAATCGCTCATACGAACATCGGTATGCAAATCATGCTGGATTTCGCCAAACGCATCGAGGAGATCAGCAACGTTGAGCGGCGCCCCTTGCTGGAAGGCCGCCACATGATTATGATTCTTACCCCGAAAGCCGAGAAAAAGAGCTTCGCGGAGCGTTCGCAGGAACGCAAGGAGCGCGAGGAAGCCGAACGCGCGGCCGCCGCCGAACAAACGGACGAAGCCAAGGAGCTGCTTAAGAAAAAGGTCACGCGTGAAAGCGAAAATATGATCTGATCAAGGGACTCGCAGCAATTGCCTCCACACACGCAAGGCAAAAGCCCGGCCCCTTCCGCGCCCGGGCTTTTCTTATGGATGCGGAACCCAATTGGAGAGGAGGACAATCCCCATGCCAAAGCAAAAGACACATCGTGGCGCTGCCAAACGTTTCTCTTTCTCGAAAAACGGAAAGGTGCAGCATAAGCAAATGAACGCCAACCATCAGGTGCACCTGAAAAGCACCAAGCGCACCCGTCACCTGCGCGCGGACGGCGTTTTGGATAACAAGGCCGAAGCCCGCACCATCCACAGGCTGCTCCCCTACAAATAAGGTCGCTTTGCCGATTTTTCAAGGAGGAAAGAAACATGGCACGTATTAAAGGAGCTGTAAACGCTCATAAGAAGCGCCGCAAGGTGCTCAAACTTGCTAAAGGTTATTTTGGCGCCAAATCCCGGCAATACCGCGCGGCCAGCGAACAGGTGGCCCGCAGCCTGCGTTACGCCTACGAAGGCCGTAAAATGCGCAAGCGCGATTTCCGCCGCCTGTGGATTACCCGCATCAACGCTGCCGCCCGTCTGAACGACACGACCTATTCGGTGCTGATGAACGGGCTTAAAAAGAACAGCGTCACCATCAACCGTAAAATGCTCGCCGATATTGCCGTCAACGATCCCGAGGCTTTCAAGCAGATCGTCGAAAGCGCGAAATGATGCGTACGGCACAAACGCGACGCAGCTAAAACCGGGGCACGGACGTGCGCCCCGGTTTTTTATTTTTGCGTTGATCCGAGGCTTCCCGCGCCGTTGCCGTTTCGCTTCTCAACAGCAGTACACAAGCCGGGCGGGGAATGAATTGCGCTTATGCTCTGACGCCGTTTAAACGCCGCGGATGCCCAGCAATTCCTGGTACAGCCCCACGTACTGGGTATACTGCCCCCGCTTTTCGTACTCCATGGCGCGCGCGCGGCAGCTAAGCGGGGATTTGGGCTGATCGCACAGCCGCGCGCACGCTGCGGCCGCGGCAGTCAGATCGTCCTCCGGCACCACCTCGCCCACGTCGGGGGTTACGGTCTCGGGCAGCGCGGTCGCATCGTAACAAAGTACCTGCGTACCACAGGCAAGAGCCTCCAACAGCGTCATGCCCTGGGTTTCCTCATGGCTCAGGCTCATGCATACGTCGGCCGCGGCATACAGCGCACGAAGCTCGCGGATGTTCTGCGTGCTTCCAAGGCCCAGCATCGTTGCTGGCAATTCCCCGCGTTGGCGCTCGGTAAGCCCCAGCACGACGATCATCATATCTTCCCGCAGGCGTTTGGAAAGCTCCACCAGATCCGTAAGCCCCTTGCGCTCATCCCAGGTGCTGGCCACGCTGAGCAGCATGTGTTTGCCCGCCAGTTCCTTAAGCCCGTAGCGCTTCACCACGTCGCTCAGGAGTTCCGGCTCGTCACAAGGGCGGAACTGCGTAAGGTCGATCCCGTTGGGAATCACGCGGATAGCCCGTTTGCCCAGAAACGACCGCCGCGCCTCCCGCCCCAGCCAGACGGACGGGGTGACGAGCATCAGGTTTGGCACCGCGGCGTACGCGGCGCGTTTCTGCTGCCAGTTGCGGGTGGATTGATCCACCCACAGGGCTGCCGGATACGCGGATAGCTGTGGACAGTGGCCGCAACCAAGGGTGAAACGGTCGCATTCCGCTATGGTGTAGTAGGCGCAATGGCCGGTGAACGCCCAGCAATCGTGCAGCGTCCACACCACCGGCACGCCCGCCTCCGCCAGATAGCCAAACAGCGTACGGATGTCCAGATAGTAGCCGTGCAGGTTATGCAGGTGAACGATATCCGGCTTATACAGGCGTAACTGCCTTACCAGCCTGCGGGTGGCTCCGCGGCTAAAAAATCCCGCGCGATCCCACAGCCGCGCGCCCAGCGCGTGCAGCCACATGTCCACCGTATTGCCGATACGGAAACCCGGAATATTCTCCGGGGGATAACCGCGAGAATAACAAAGGAGCGCCTTATGCCCCAGATCCTCCAGCACCTCGCCGATTCCCGTGGCAACGCGGCCCGTGCTCAACCCCGAGGTTACGTTGATGTGCGCCACACGCATGCAGGAAAATCCTCCTTATTCCTTGTCCGAACATCCGCACCCTTACGCTTGCAGGCATTTTGAGCCTGCGGCTGGAAGCGAACGCAAAGGCGTACGTTCTGCCGCTTATCCGCCGGAAGCCGTACGGGTACGCCCTTCACGCCGTGCGGCCACGCAAAAGGGGACGACCCCGTACCATACGGGCCATCCCCTTTATATTGCGGCAGACAGGCAAGGTTGTCAATAGTTCATGGCGCGCAGCTCGTAGAACGCTTGGGGATGTTTGCACACCGGGCAAAGCTCCGGAGCCTTTTTGCCGACGATGACATGCCCGCAGTTGGAGCAAATCCACATCTGATCACCGTCGCGGCTGAACACCAGCCCGTCCTTGATATTGGCCAGCAGCTTGCGGTAGCGCTCTTCATGGGTTTTTTCGATCTTCGCCACACGGCTGAACAGCTCCGCGATCTGACTGAACCCTTCCTCACGAGCTTCATCAGACATACGAACGTACATATCTGTCCACTCATAGTTCTCACCTTCGGCCGCATCCAGCAGGTTGGCCTCGGTGCCGGCGACCTCGCCGCCGCTTAAGAGCTTAAACCAGATCTTCGCGTGTTCCTTTTCGTTGTTGGCCGTTTCCTCAAAGAGATTGGCAATCTGCACGTATCCATCCTTGCGGGCTTTGGATGCGTAATAAGTATACTTGTTACGGGCTTTGCTTTCGCCTGCGAACGCGGCCTGCAGGTTCGCCTCAGTTCTGGTACCTTTCAGTTCTTTCATCTTCGGTTCCTCCTTCTTTTTGGTTCATTCGTTGTTTTGCGCTGGAACGCGTGGGGCTGGCGCATGAAAACGTTGTAGAATCCTTACCCAAAACCCAAATAGTTGAAACCTGCCGGGTGGCAGCCGTCCGGCGCGTGCGGCGCTATTGCCAGCTTGCGCAGAAGCCGAACACGCACCAGTGTGTAGTGTGCAGCTTATATTGCACCAGGGGATCGGTTTGCTCCTCCTGGGGCAGGACGCTCATGTTTTTTTGCAGCTTCAGGCCCTTTTCCACACCAACAGTGTGGTTGTCCCTGTTGCTGTCGTACAGGTAGGTATAGCTCTTCACGGTGTTACTCATGTTTCCTTCCACCGTGGTCACCCGGTAGCTTCCCTCGCCGCGATCCTCCACGTTCACCACAATGCCGGTGTGGATAGTGCGGTAGTTGTTGTTCAGATCGCCGTAGATCACCAGATACCCGGGGCGGGGGATGCCTGTAAAGCGGCCAAGGGACTGAAACGCGTCGTACTGGTTACCTACCTGCCCCTCGCGGAAGTACACCGTTGCGCCATCGGCCACACTTGGGGCGTCATTCTCGTCGATAGGGTTGTTCCCGCTGGCATTGGCGCACCAGATGGTGAACACCGCGCACCAGCCGACTTCTTTCTTTTTGCCGTAATACCATTTGGTATATTTGTTGTACTTAGGCAGCCGGGAGCGAGCGGTTTCATAAAACTCGCGGCGCGCCACGTACACGAACGCTTTGACGCTCTCCGGCAAAGCATCGTCCGATACGGTAACATCAAAACTCACGTTGCCCGTGGCTGCGTGGTAGACAACCGCGGCAGCGCCCGGCGCCACGGCTTGCATAAGGCCTGCCTCATTCACCGTCACCACGGTGGGGTCGCTCGTCTCAAACATGCCATTCACAACCGGTAAAACAAGGGTTGCCCGCTCGTCGTAGGGGGTGATCTCCGGAGATACGCTGGGCACATAGGCAGTCTCACCCGTGCGCAGGGTATAGGTTCCGGTTTGCAGCGCTTCCGTCAGGGGGCTGTCAAGCGCCTCGGCCGCCTGTGTAAAAAGGGTCTTCGTATCGCTTGCCAGCGCCGTAGCGCCGGATATAAGCAGGAGAAACGTCAGTACGTAGCAGAGAATTCTTTGGAGCCGATTCACGCTTAAACCATCTCCTTGGGGGGTATCGCCAGTATACCACACCGGGGCAAAATTGGGAACAGTCCAAACGGTTTGAACGCTTCAGTTTCTAGTCTGGTGCGGCGGCAAGCTCCGCGCTATCCCCGGCATTGCGCACGGGTCTTGGAGGAAACCGCGAAGTATGTTACAATGGCGGCGGAGGCGACCCTGTGCATGAAACTGCTTTTACATATCTGCTGCGCGCCTTGCTCGGTGGCCTGCGTGCAAAGCCTGCGCGCCGAGGGGATCGAGCCCACGGGGTACTGGTATAACCCCAATATTCATCCCTACACCGAATACCGCGCGCGCCGCGACACGCTCGTGGAGTATGCAACCAATATCGTTTTGGCGCTGGAGATGGAAGATTTTTACGGCCTGCGTCCGTTCGCTCGCGCCGTGGCGGAGAATATCAGCGGGCGCTGCGCCCTCTGCTACGCTGCGCGTTTGCGAGCTACTGCGCGTTATGCGGCAGAGCATGGCTATACCCATTTTTCCACGACTTTGCTCATCAGCCCCTACCAGAAACACGCGCTGCTTTGCACCGCCGCAGAAGACGCCGCGCGGGAGTTCGGCGTAACGTTCCTGTACCGCGATTTTCGGCCGTTGTACCGGCAGGGGCAGGAGGCGGCGAAAACGCTGGGCCTGTATATGCAAAAATACTGCGGCTGCGTGTTCAGCGAGGAAGAGCGGTACAATAGCCCGCTTCGCAATAGATTGGAAAAGTCGGCGCGCGCAAAGGCGCAGGCGGCCATGCCGGAAGGTGCGGTACCGCTCGAACCGACCGTTGATTTTCGCGCGGCAGGCCGCAGGTTCGACGCGGCCGTGGCGGCGATGGAAGAAGCCCCGCCGCGCTAACCCGGCAAACAGTCTTATACGGCACGAAAAATGCCCGGTATTCCGTTGCCTGTGCCCACAACGGGTCAGGCGGCGGAGAAACCGGGCGTTTTTTGAATGGTCGTATCGTTACAGCGTGATTTTGAAGGCCGACGCAACCAGCTTGACGAACAGCAGGCCGACCCATGTGTACAAGCATACGAATTTCAGCGACGTCACCGCGCCTGCCAGGTGCGCCGCGTTGTTCTTCTGCGCCGGATAGGCACGCAGGAGCCACAATAGCAAGCCGTCTTCGAGGAAATCGACCCCCGCGCGAACTGTGGCTACGATACCCATATACAGGAACAGCGCCGTGCTTTGCCCGACGAGATTCAACCCGATGGCGATCATCACACCCCAAAAACATACGATCAGCCCGAAATCGATCAGCCAGTACCGGCGCATCTGGGGTCGGCCTTCCTCGCCCGCTTCTGCGAAGATTGCGTACAGTTCCGCCGTCGTATAGTGAAACCGCACATCGGGCATCTTAAATTCCTTGTCCTTGGAAAGCAGCTTTTTTGGACTTTTTTTGGAAAGCTCCATTAAATAATAGAACAACACCATGCCCACAACACAGGCAAGGGATACGGCGGTGAGAAACCAGTTCACGAAACACCCTCCTTACGGCGCAATAAACGCCGGATGCGAAAAAACAGCACTTTGCCCGGCGTTATCTCGTTACGCCGATCTGCGTGCAGGGCACGCTTCCGTCCATCAGCGCGGCGATGTGGTGACGCGCATGGCCGATAATTACGCGGCTGCCTTGCTCCGCGGCGCGCAGCGCGAACGCCAGCTTGGCTCGCGCACCGCCCGCACCGCTGCGGCTGGCTCCTTCGCAATGGGTCATTAGCTCCGCCACCCGTGTTTGCAGGGTTTGGATATCCGGACAAACCGCGTTGCGCACCAGCGTGGTGGGATCGTCCCGGTTCAAATAAATGCCTTCGGTGCTGCTTAAAATAATCAGCGTTTTCGCGCCGACCAGCGAGGTGATCACGGCGGCGGTTTCGTCGTTATCCACGCACTCAAACACCTCTTCACCGTTACCGCGGCGGCTGGCGAGTTCCATTTTTCGGGTCTCCTCGTCGCTGACGGGATCGTTGTAATTGATAATGGGGATGCATTCCTGCTGAGCGGCCCTTAGCAGGAACCGGCGGATATGCTCCCGCTTGGTCAAATCGTTAAAATGGGTATGCTCCACCAATAGCTGCCTTACCCCGTACTCGGGGTGGATGAATCTCCGGTAATTGTCCATCAGCACGATCTGCCCCTGCGCGGCGTAATCGGTCTTGATGAGTTCGGGATCTCCGGTCAGCTCGTGACCCGCGCGGTGCAGGTAATCCAGCCGCCCGATCTCGGTAGCGCCGCTGGTAACCAGCGCCATGCCGGGGCGCAAATCGTCGCCCAGGCGCTGGAATATGTTGTAGTCGATTGCGCCGTCCTCGCGCTGCACCAGCGCCATGCTCCCGATCTTGATAATCAGATCAATGGTTTTCAAGAATGGGCTCCCCCTTCTTCTCCGTCATATTATTAAGCCATTTGCGTCCGATAAAGTGCGGTACGCCGATGGCAATCTTCACGATATCCTCGGCGAAGGTGCACAGGTATACGTATTCCACCGGGAGGTGGAACACAAAGGTCGCCAACGCACACAGGGGCACGCCGATGACCCACATGCTGCCCGCGTCCAACAGGAGGCTGAATACCGTATCGCCGCCGCTACGCAACACGCCCACGACGTTGATGCAGTTGAAAGCCCGAAACCACATGCTGATCGCTCCGAAGAACAGGATGGTATTCGCCTTGCGGAGCACCTCGGCGGACAGGCCGCTGAACAGCGAAAGCAGCGGCATCCGGATAGCCAGCAGTATCGCGCCCAGCACCAGCCCGGCGACCATCGCCCCGGCAATCATCCGCTTGGCATACAGATAAGCTTCCTCCTTGCGACCTGCGCCCAGCGTTTTACCTACGATGATGGCGGTGGCATGCATCGTACCGAAGATGAACACCCACACCAGGTTATCCACGGTGGAGCACACCCCCGTGGCCGCCACAGCCACGTCGCCCATACTGCCGTAGTATACGCCGTACATCGTCACGCCCAGCGCCCAAAGCCCTTCGTTGAAAATTACGGGTGTCACCATGCGGGCATAACGCCGCAGGAAACCGCGATCGCCACAAATCATTTGCCGGAAGGTGGCGCCGGCCGGCAAGCGTTTGCCGTAGGCAAAGGCCAGATTGATGGCCAATTGCACCCCGGCGGCGATATTGGTGGCGATCGCCGCGCCATACGCACCCATGGCGGGAGAGCCGAGATGTCCGAAAATGAACACGTAGTTGAGCACGGTGTTCACAAGGATGCTCACCACACCGGCAATCAGCGGGATATAGGTCTTTTCACCCGCCTTCATGCACATGGCGTACACCGTGCTTACACCCAGCAACAGATAGCTGGGGGCGACTGTGGACAGGTAGGTCGTCGCGATGCGGCGGCTCTCCCCCGCGGGCAGGAACCAGGCGATGATCGTATCGGGGAAAAACAACGCCGCGGCGGTGAACAGCGCCGAAAGCAGCGTGACCACGATCAGCGAGATTCCCATGGCGTGCCGCATCCGTGGAATATCCTTGGCACCCCAGTATTGGCTCATGAAGATCGCGCCCCCGGATGCGGCGCCAAAACTTACAAGCTGAAAAAGGAAAGTGAAGCGGTTCGCTTGCGTCACCGCGGCATAGGCGGCGTTGCCAAGGCTGGAAACCATGAGCCCGTCGATGATGTGTAAAGACGCGCCTACCAGCTCCTGCAGTACCAGGGGCGTCGCGACGATAAAGACCCACCGGGTAAAAGGGCGGTCCCAAACCAGACAAGTCCTGAGGAATGCGCTCAGACGCGTAAACAGGGAGCGGTGCATGGGTTTCGTACCTCCGTATGCCTGCGCAGGGCAGGGGGAAAGGGGCCGTGCGCCGGACGGGGGAATGTAGCCCCGGCGAAAGCCCCTTACTGGGAAGTTATCTGGAAAAAGAACAGATAACCATAAGTATCGTAAAAAGACCAATCCACGTTTTCGCCCCCGGCCTCCTGAACGTAGCCCATGAAGCACTGCCAGGGTTCCGCGTCGGTGCTGGCGAGCAGCACGTTTCCCTTGAAGAAGAGGGACGCGTTCATCTCCGTAATGCCGAATTTCGCAAGCATCCGGTACCAGCTGGGGGATCGCGCCGGGTAGCCGCCCCAGAACAGTACGTTCTCAGGGATCCCCTGTGACGTATCCGGGAAAAGGCGGTGGTCGGAAACCAGCGAAAGATCGTAGATAAAGAGCTTATCCGGGTTTTCCAGCGCGTACGCGTCCAGATCGGTGAGGTTAAGATAACCGTAATTGTCTTCCTCTTCCGTCAGCGCCCGCACGCTGGGCGCGGTAGCCACGGCGGCGGAGGCGGTCGCCCACAGGCAGGCGCCAAGCGCAAGGACGGCCAAGCCGAGCAGCGCCGCACGGCGAGCGGGGCGTACCGGAGTTCGCGCGGAAGGTGGAGCCGCCGGCGGCGTATCGGGCGAAGCGGTTTCCCCCGCCGGAACAGAGCGTGCGGATGGAGCCGGCAGGCCGGGCAAGGCACAATACAGGAACGCCGCCATCGGCAGCAGCACGCTTAGCGCCGCGCGCATCGGCAGGCGGCCGGTATAGCCCAGGTAGAACAGCTGCAGCCCACCGCCTGCCACCGCGGCGATGATTCCCAGCATCGGCCAAAGGTTAGGCCGACCTCCAAGCGCCTGCGACGCCAGCGCGGCCACGGCCATAGCCAGCGCCGCCCACAGCCCCCAGCGAAGCGCCGGGTAGCTGCGCAGGCAATCGACTACCGTAAAGCGCGCGGTTTCC
>JAJFVI010000202.1 GCA_021371895.1 Eubacteriales bacterium
TATCTGTGTATATCCAAGGATCGTAAACGCAGGCCGGAGGATTACGATCACCTGATCGACCGCTTGCGCCATGGGTTGGACACCGCCTGGATGTTCATTTCCGATTACTACGCTGTGGAGGCGATGGGATATTTGTATGACCAAGGCGTGCATGTACCGGAGGATATTTCGATCACGGGTTTCGACGACAATATTTTAGCGCGTATTATGCGCCCCAGGTTGACAACGATACACCAAAGTGTGCCGAAAAAGGCGGAGTGGGCGGTAAAAACGTTGTTTGAAGTTATCGACGGCCATTTGGAAGCCCCGTTTTCACTTACGTTACCGACGCGGCTCATCAAGGGTCAGAGCGTGCGCACGCTCGTCAGCCGTGACGATAATTGATAGCATTATGTGTGTTTACCGACACGCAACAGCGCAGCCAGCCGAAGCCGAACAACGGATTTCGATTCTTTTTGTTTTACGGCGTCTGGTCGGTCGCACATGTGCAAGGTTAGCCTGAATACTGGCCGTTTCAGTTGCTCCAGTGGGTGCTGCACTCATTTGGGTGGATCAGCGCACAGGCGCACAGGTAAGGTTAAATGCATTCAATAATTTCTTGGTATACTTATCTATAATAGACTGTGTAATTATATTATTTTTGTTGGTTATGCGCATAACATATTGCGCATTTTCTAATTTGCGTTTATTCTGTTGGTGAAGAGAGCGAGAAAGCACCGTGAAACGAACCCATCGGTACACCTGTATTGTAGAACAGGCTACTGCTGCTGAGTTGCGAAGCATGTGCTGGTAAAGGAGACGATTCGGACGGATTGCACGTTGAACAAGGCGACCTATCAACCGCGTGAAATCGTCGAGTGCGCAGTTACCGGCGTGCCTGCGGACACCGTATCGCTTTGCGTTACACTGCTCCATATCCATGAGGAGATCGACGTCCGCACCCTCGCGGTTACCGACACGGAAATAATCGTATGTATGTCTTTACCCGGAAACGATTTTACTGGTTACCTGCTGCGCATCGAAGCGCTGAATGTGAAAAATGCTCTTCTCGCAACAGCGTTCAACGCCGTGGATTGTTCCTCCGACTGGACGCGCTTCCCCCGCTACGGCTATGTTTGGGATTTTACGTCCGGCACAGACACGGAAGCGAAGATTGACCGGCTGACCCGCTACCACATCAACGGACTCCAGTTTTACGATTGGCAATATCGCCACCACATGCCCGTCGCTCCGGATACAACCGGATGGAAGGATTGGTCCAGCCGCGCAATTGACGGGCATATGCTGCGGCGCTACATTGCCGCGGCGCATACGCGCGGCATGGTCTGTATGGCTTACAACATGGTCTATGCCGCCAATAGGACCTATCCGTACGACGGCTCCGGCGTGGACAAGGCTTGGCGGCTTGTCAAAGCCGACGGCAGCGATTTTACCTGCGAAATGGACGCATCCCGTGGGGACATAGGTGTGTTGCAGTATTTCAACCCGCTCCATCCGGGCTGGCAGCGTTACATTTTCACCCGCGAAAACGAAGTGTTCGACACATTCGCTTTCGATGGCTGGCACGGCGATACCATCGGCGAATGCGGACGCATGACGACTACCGGCGGCGAACCGCTGGGGCATACCCAGGACGGCAAACCTATCTACCTGGTAAAGGATTGCTACACCACCTTCCTCAACGCCGCCAAGCAGGCGATCGGCAAGCATTACCTCAGCTTTAACCCTGTCGGTGCGCAGGGTATTGAGAATGTCAACGTAAGCGACGTTGACGTGCTCTACGCAGAGTTTTGGCCATGGGAGAAGGACGCGGATGGAACGCTGTATGCGCAATACGCCACTCTGCAGCGCGCAATCTTCGAGGCTGCCAAGCAGAGCGGCGGAAAATCGCTTGTCGTGGCTGCCTATGTGAATTACCGGAACCCTTCCGCGCAGTTCAACGCTCCCGCTGTCCGCCTGCTGGACGCCGTTGTGTTCGCCTCGGGCGGCGCCCGCATTGAGCTTGGCAATGGCAACGGGATGCTTTCGGACGAGTATTTCCCTGCTGACTCTCACAAACGGATGGATGAAACACTGCGAAACGACGTCATACGTCTATACGATTTTGCCGTTGCCTACGAAAACCTTCTGCGCGACGGGCAGACGCCCTTACAGCACGAAGTGACGGTGGAAGGTTACCCTGTATCGGCCGACGGCCACGCCAACACCGTATGGTGTTTCGCCATGGCGGACAATCGGTATGAGGTGTTTCACTTCATCAACCTTACGGGCACCGATTCCGGCTGGCGGGACGAAGAGCAGACCAAGCCTGCGCCTACGCTCCTTGCTAACCTGCAAGTGAAGCTTTATACCAACTATCCGGCCGCAGCTGTCTGCCTTGTCTCACCTGACAGTGAAGATCCCTCGGTGCATGAGCTGCCCTTCACGACAGGCGAGGACGATCGCGGCGTTTACATCGCTTTTGCTATGCCATCGCTGGCATACTGGAACATGATCTTCCTGCGCTAAAAGCGCATGAATAAATATACTATGAAAATGGAGGGAACCCACATGAAAAAGTTCGTTGCCCTGCTGCTGTCGCTCATGATGGTTATGGGACTGTGCTCCTTTGCGAGCGCGGAAGCCGTAACAACCATCACCTTCTGGCACACCTATGGCGATGCGGAAACCCCGGTCATCGACGATGTGATCATCCCGATGTTCGAGGCAGCCAACCCCGACATCAAGGTTGAAGCCGTTCGCCAAAGCGGAGACTTCAACCAGATGCTGGTTACGGCGCTGGGCACCGGCGTTGTGCCGGACGTGGCGCGCGTGGACATCACCAACACCAGCGCCTATGCCAAACTCGGCGGTATTGTCGCCATGGATAGCTTCGACGGCTTCGAAGCGTTGAAGGACGCGGCATTGGACGGCCCGCTTTCCACCAGCCTGTGGAACGGCCACTACTACGGCCTGCCACTGAACACCAATTGCAAAGCGGCGGTCATCAATCTGGAACAGATGAAGGCGCTGGGCTTCGACGGAGCACCCGCTACAATGGAGGAGTTCATCGCGGCCTGCAAAGAAAAAGCGCCCGGCGAGTATAAACTGAACGTATCCGGTCTTGGTGACTGGGACATGTACCCCTACTTCTGGCTGTTCGGCGGCGTGCTGACCGACGCCGGCTACACCCAGGCGACCGGATATCTGGACAGTGCCCAAAGCGTAGCGGCCATCGCGGCCATCAAGCAAATGCATGACGACGGTGTGTTCACCATCCGTGACGTGGACGGCACGCCGGACGCGTGGGATGGCATCAACTCCCAGTACGCCATGTTCTTTGAAGGGCCGTGGTATCCGTTCTCCGATACCATCGTGCCCGCAGTGATCCCCACGGTAAACGGGAAAAACGCTTCCGTTGTGGGCGGCGAAAACATCGTTATCTTCACCGGCAGCACCAAACAGGATGCCGCATTCCGTTTCGTACAGTTTATGCTCACTGAAGAAGTGCAGCTGAAACTACTGGATGTCGGTGTTATCCCCACGCTTAAGAGCTGCGTCAACAGCGAAGCGGTGCTGAGCAACCCGAAGTGGAGCGTCTACATGAAGCAGCTGGAGACGGCGCAGAGCCGCATCCCCACGCCGCAATCCTCCACCGTCCAGCAGATTTGGACCGATGCCATGACCATGATTTTCATTGAGGGCGCGGATATCCAGCAGACATTGACCGACGCAGCCCAGCAGATCGACGTGGAACTGGTTAAGTAACAATACCTTCCATACGCTTCCGAAGCCTCCGCGTGTGCTGCGGCTTCGGAAGCCTTCCTATTGTTATTCCAGGTGCTTTAGCGCGGAGATTTCGTACCGCTTATCCCCTGCGACTTCGTCGCAAAGTTTTGATATAGCCCTGATATACTTTCAACTTTACTCCTCGCAACAGAATAAAATCGTTTGCGAGTTCAAACGCACTGTAGATTTGAAATCGTATCATACTGTTTTACCTCTTTATTTTCACACATGACGAGGGTAAAACGCGGACGAACGGCGAACATTAACGACAGACAGCTGTCTTACCTAGATGCCCAAAGGAGGCGGGAAAATGACGCAGATTCCCTTTGACATCCACGCGGCAAACAGGCGGGAGCGTGTGCTGCTTCGGCGGCGACGGTTCTACAACCTCGGCCCCGCGGCACCCTTCGTGCTTCCTGGGTTGATACTGGCCTGTGTTTTCGTGCTCTACCCCATGCTGTTTAACATCCGTATCAGCTTTTCGGATTATCAGATCGTACAGCGCAGCATGAGCTGGATCGGTCTGGATAACTACGTTGCGCTTTTTACCGAGCGCGGCGACCGGATATGGCTCGCCATCCGGAATAACTTCCTCTACGCATTCGTTACCACGCCGTTTATCATCCTGTTCGGTCTGGTGTTCGCGGTCATCCTCAACAATCTCAGGCGCGGCCGCGTTTTCTTCCGCACCTGCTTCTACCTGCCGGTAATCACCAGTTGGGTGATCGTAGGCAACGTTTTTGCCTATATGTTTAACGCCGGGGGTTCGGGGCTCATGAACTATCTGCTCAAGGATGTTTTCGGTCTGCTCCCCGCTTATGTGCCCTGGCTGCAGCGCACCTGGACGGCCAACCTCGTGATATGGCTGTTGGGGATATGGAAGAACATCGGCTGGGCGATGATTATCTACCTGGCCGGTTTACAGGGTATTTCCGCAGATCTGTACGAGGCAAGCGCCATTGAGGGCGCCAGCAAGACACAGCAGCTTCGTTATATTACGGTTCCGATGCTGAAAAGTACCACCTTTTTCGTGCTGGTGAATATGATTATCGGCTCCTTTAACGTCTTTATTCAGGTATTGTTGCTGACCGAGGGTAACCCGCGCGGAACAACAAGCGTGCTGCAATATCTGCTGTATGATAAATCCTTTAACCTCTTCGCATTCGGGCAGGGTGCTGCCATCGGCGTCATCACGGCATTATTGGTTCTGATGACTACCTTAGTGCTCAATAAAGTATTCGGCACCCGAGGAGGGAGAACGGAATGAAATGGCTTCGCAGACTCCCGCTGTACCTATTTCTGCTGCTTTCTGTGACGATTTTCATCCTCCCATTTCTCTTCATGGTCAGCAATTCCTTTGAAGAATTCAGTTATGTGCTGCCCAACCCGCCCAGAATCCTGCCCACGCGCATTAATTTTGCGGCATACGAATACGTTCTCACCCAGTCCAACCTCCCACAAGCTGCCATGAATAGCGTGATCATTACCCTGTGTACGGCGTTCTTCACCATTTTCGTTTCCGCGTTTTCGGCCTACGGCTTTGCGCGTATAGACTTCTGGGGGCGGGAAACCCTTTTCCGCATTTATCTGGGCACGTTGATGTTGCCGGGATTTCTGGGTATCATTCCGCAGTTCCTTGTTCTGCAGAGCATCGGCAGCTCGGCCAGCGGCCTGATCGGCACGAGGGCGGGGCTTATTCTGCTCTATGTGGGCGCGGGCATTTGTGGAAACACGTTTTTCCTGCGTGGGCACATGGCGGCGCTGCCCAAAGAGCTGGAAGAGGCGGTACGCATCGACGGCGGCGGGCATATCACAACGTTTTTCCACGTGATGCTTCCTTTGGCGCTGCCCGCCATCGGGACGCTGGCAATCTTCTGCCTGCAGGGTACGTGGGAGGAATTCTTTACGGCGAGGGTCGTGCTGGGCGGTGTGCAGAGCAATATCACCCTGCCGGTAATGATTCAGTCCCTCAGGGGTGCGCATAGCACCCGCTGGGAGTGGATTTTCGCGGCGTCCATTCTGGCGCAGATCCCGATGATCCTTTTATTCATCCTGTTCCAGAAACGGTTCGTCGTTTCTGGACTCACGGAGGGTTCCGTGAAGGCGTAACAGCTCACAGATCATTCCGGAAAAATTTAAAACACAGACAGGGAGAAACACATATGGCTTATCAAGTGACTGGCAACGAGTATCTATCCTTACCCACGATCCGGGAGACGGACGGCGCTATTGAGGGCGTTACCTTTTTGACGATGCTCCACAAGGGACTTTTGGAACTCCGTGGCGACGATGGGCTGATTCGCCCGTATTTCGAGGCGGATGGCAGTCCGCAGGCGATTACACCGCGTTGGGAGCGCGCGCATTGCTGGCTCCCTTCTTTCCAGACCCGGCAGGCGAATGTAAATCTGACCTGCACTTATCTTACGCCGGTCGGCGAACGCGGTTTCGCCATCCGCCTGGAAGTAAGCAACACAGGCGCGCAGGCAGTAACGGTTCGCTTCGGCTTGCAAGGACGCTGGGACCGCACGCTGCACGAAATCAACGAATCCGTTGAACTCCCGGAAGGGCGCGAAGTGATCCGTTCCGATTGGAACAAAATGTTCGTCTGGCGGCAAGCCCCCGGGACACCGCTGTTTGCGTTCGCACCCTGTATAGGCGATTATCAGCCTTTCAGCGTCGTTGATCAGGGGGCCGAATGGGCGCAGGAAGGTTTTGGTTATCATATTGATAAAGAAGTGACGCTCGCGCCCGGCGAAAGCGGAAAGCTGGACGTGTTTTTCGGCGTGGGTTATGAGAGCGTATCGGCCACCGCTTCCGCGAAAGATTTGCTGCGGCAGGGCTATGATGCGCTTTATCAGCGCACTGTCGGTTGGTTATCCGCGCGCGAAAAAAAGCTGGATGATCCGACGCTTGAAACGCTTTTAAACACGAACCTGTTTTTCACGTTCTTCTACGCATCAGGGCGCTGCGTGGACACCGAGGAGCTTTGCCTGGTCACTTCGCGAAGCCCGCGCTATTACGTCAGCGCCGCCTACTGGGACCGGGATAGCCTGCTGTGGGCCTTTCCGGCCATCCTCCTGTCGGACGCGGCTTATGCCCGGGAAATCCTCGATTATGTTTTCACACGGCAGGCGCGCAACTTCGGCGTGCACAGCCGCTATATCGACGGCACGGTGCTGGAGCCGGGCTTTGAGTTGGACGAGCTGTGCGCGCCGGTGATCGCACTGGAAAGGTATATTGCCGCAACGGGCGATATTGCCTACGTACAAGAAACACTCGTCCGCAACGCGCTTGAGCGTATCCTGCGGACGCTGGAAAGCAAAAAACATCCCTCGACAGCGCTGTATGAAACGTTCCTGCAGCCGACCGACGATAAGAACAACCATCCCTACCTGACGTATGATAACGCGCTCGTCTGCCGCGTGTTCCGCGCACTGGCGAAGCTGCTGAACAAACCGGAGTTGCGTTCCCGCGCGGAGGCGGTGCGCGAGGCAATCTATGCCCATTGCGTCCGGGAAAAGGATGGAAAGCGTTTCTTCGCGTGGTCTGTTGATCTGCTGGGCGCGTACGATATTTACGACGAGCCTCCGGGCAGCCTGCAACTTTTACCGTTCTACGGCTTTTGTGACGAAAGCGCCGAGGTGTGGCAAAACACCGTCGCCATGATTCGCAACCGGAACTATTCACTTTCCTTCGCGGACGCGCCCATCGCGGAAATCGGTTGCCTGCACGCGCCGCACCCGTGGGTGCTATCCCTTTGTAACAGCCTGCTGAGCGGTCACGGCGATACGGCGCTGGCACATCTGCGCCTGACACGTATGGACAATGGTCTGGCTTGCGAAAGCGTAAACGAACACACAGGTGTTTGCGAAACCGGCGAAGCTTTCGCGACTTGCGCAGGGTTCCTGGCCTATGCGCTGTATCGCTATTGCAGCGAAAACCGACCGTTCGCCAACCAAGCCGACGAAACAACCATAGCGGACTAGACAACTGATAGGCAATAAAGACAGATCAGCAGGGAATTCCCTGTCGATCTGTCTTTTTTCTTTACCCGCGTACACTCCCCCACGTTATCCGGCGCAGTCTTAGAGCTCGTAAATACGAACGCAGATCGGCGTAGGCACTTCGGTTCGATAAACCTCTGTGAGCGCGCCCGTGGATGGATCGATGCGGAAAACCACCACATCGTCGCTGGATTGATGGGCTGCCACCAGATACTCACCCGAAGGCGTGATCTCAAAATCTCTGGGAATGCTTCCGCATGTCTTTTGTATGGAGCGCAGGGTGAGCAAGCCGGTAGTTTCGTCGACTGCAAAGGTTGCCAGGCTGTCATGGCCGCGATTGCTGACATATAACAGTCTGCCATTGGGGTGCAGCTTGATAGCCGCCGTGCTGGATAGGGTTGGCTCCGTGTTTTCAGGAAGAGTGGAGAGCGACTGCATCACCTCGGTCGTACCCGTCTGCGGATGATACTTGCAAGTAAAGACGGTGGAACCCATTTCCGTATTGATATAGCAAACCCGGCCGTTGGGGTGAAACACCAAGTGCCGCAGGCCCTGGCCGGGTATGGGTGCGGGAATGTTGCCCGCCGGATGTTCCTTTATGAACCCTGTCCGGTAATCCGGTTTATAACATTTTACAAGATCCAACCCCAGATCGGGTACATACAGGTATCGTCCATCCGGCGAAAAGAACACGCCATGCGCATGTGGCCCCTGCTGACGGCGGGGATCGACGCTGCCACCCTTGTGTTGGAGGAAACAGCAATCTTCGCCGAGCGAACCGTCTTCACGGATCGGGAGCACCGTTACGCTTCCGCTCCCATAATTGGCGCAGTACACAAAACGATTCTCGGCATCTATTTCCACATGGCATGGATCCGCGCCATGCACCGGCTGCGTATTGAGCGGCAATAGCTGGGCCGCCGCAGTGTCGAATCGAAAAGCAGATACTGCGCCGCCGGTTTGCCCCTCGTACTCCTCCAGTTCATTGGTGGCGTATACGTGGGCATGTTTCCGATCCATGACCAGAAAGGATGCGTTGGTCGTTTGAACACTGCTCTTTTTCATTAAGCGTCCCGCTTCCAACTCGAAAATGTAGATGCCGTCGCCGCGGCCCATCATCCATTCGCCCGACCCGAATAGAATCGGCTGGGTATACGTTCCAACGAAAACCATTGTTTTCTTCATGGTTTGTCACCCTGTTTCCCAAGAATTTTTAACGAGTTGATGATAAATTGGTTACGCTTGATTGAGTCCTGTTAAATAGTAATAAAAATAGATGTCTGTTTAGCTACCTTCGCTAAAAATAGTATGGTAATATACAGCCAGTTATATATTTCGCTGCATCAGAGCATAAAAATGCGACACCATCCGCAATGTCCTGTGGTGAAACCTTATTTCTATCAGACCACTCTTTATGATGGTTGCAAAAAGCGCAGGCTTCTTCAAGACTTGGAATTCCATCCACCGGACCCGGCCCAATGATGTTAACCGTCACGCCCATTTTCCACGCTTCATTTACAGCCAGCTTTAAGGCTTCCATTCTCGCAGATTTTGCAGTATTATAGGAATAAGAAGGGGAAGGTATATCCATATTCGAGGCAATACCGATGATTCGGCCCCATTTCCTTTTCTGCATATCTTTTAAAAGCATGGGAAGCAGATAATAGATGGGACTGATCTCCTAGTTTATATCCTGCAATGCATTCTCTGGTTTTAAGCTTTTCAGGGCTTCAGGATTCCAGTTGGCACCAGGCCCTATCAAGCATATGTCTACCTTTCCGAAACAATCCAAAGTCGTATTCACCAGCTTTTCACAATCCTCCTTGATAAATATGTCGCCCTGTACTGTTATTGCTTTTTGCCCATTTTCTTTTATATAAGAAGCAATCGCTTCAGCACCCTCCCGATTTTTCAGGTAGTTGATGACAACTGCAATACCCTCTCGTGCTAACGTCAGCGCTATACTGCGTCCCATTCTATTTCCTGCCGCACCAGTTACAATGGCTACTTTCTCTTTGCATACCATCATCGCATCCTCCTTGCTTTCCATATGTTTTCATTGTTATTCCTATCAGACGATCAGTAAGCCAATCATCATCCACCAGATGGCAGAAATGATAACACAGCATCTGAGTACTGAACTTGGCTTCGTTTGGTCAGCAATCAGCACCCTTTTTCATTTCATAATCTTTGAAAATACTGGAAACATACCGAGTAAAATCCGGAATGGTGACCTCGCTTGACAGCCTGCGAAAAGAACCTCATGACACTTTAAAGCCTTTCCCCCATTATGACAAGTACGTTATGCGTCAGTCCATCATTCACCAGTTGAATTGTATTTCCCTGCGAAATTGTATCATCCATGCGAATTTCACGCAAGCCTCTGCAAACGCCATCAGGGTTTTGCACGGTGATGGTATAATCTGTATCCATGTATTGGTATCGGATTGTGTATTGTAACCATTTTGAGGGTATGCAAGGTTCCATCACAAGCATGCTGCCATTTTTCTGAAAGCCGAGGATTGCTTCCAATCCGGCCCGGTACATCCAGCCCGCAGCGCCGGTATACCAGGACCATCCGCCGCGCCCTTCGTTGGGGTAAACCGCATATACATCCGCGGCGATTACATAAGGCTCTACTTTGTAAAGAGCATATCCCCTTGCATCCTTTGTATGGTTGATGGGGCTGATAAGCTCAAACAATTCCTCGGCTTTATCCCCTTCGCCCAGTAAAGCAAAGGCAATGATGGCCCATGCGGCTGCGTGGGTATACTGCCCACCGTTTTCCCGTACTCCGGGCACGTAGCCCTTGATATAGCCCGGTTCCATATCCCCATCGTTAAAAGGCGGGGTGAGCAGCATAATGAGACCGTTCTTGCGCAAGATCAGGTGATCCTCCAGCGAATTCATAGCTTGCAAAGCTCTGTTCGGCTCGCCTGCCCCGGAAATAACAGACCAGGATTGCGCGATGGAATCGATCCTGCATTCGCTGTTTTGCACCGAGCCCAGCGGCGTCCCGTTATCAAAGTATGCCCGCCGATACCAGCTGCCATCCCATGCGGTTTGCTCAATGGCTGTTGTAAGATCGGCGCGAATGCTGGTAAACCTGTCCGCGCGTTGGGTATCCCCAGCGTTACGGCAAAGCGAGCCGAATTTTTCAAGGATTACCGCTAAAAACCAGCCCAGCCAAACACTTTCTCCCTGTCCACGATTGCCGACGGTGTTCATGCTGTCGTTCCAGTCTCCCGAACCCATCAAAGGCAGACCGTGGATACCAAAACGCAAAGACTTTTCCACAGCCCTTATACAATGCTCCAACAGCGTGGCGGTTGTGCTTGATACACCTGGTGTGATGTAACGCTCATCCTCGAACGCTGACAGCACAGGCGCATCCACAAAGGGCAAGACCTCATTAAGGATAGCTGCATCCCCTGTGATGCGGATATATTCTACCGTGGCATACGGCAGCCATAATAGATCGTCGGAGACATGAGTGCGCGTACCCTTTCCCTGCGGCTCATGCCACCAATGCAAAACATCGCCTTCTAAAAATTGATGCTTTGCGTGCAATAGTATCTGTGCGCGCGTGGCTTCCGGCCACGTATGCGCAATGGAAATGCAATCCTGCAGTTGATCCCTGAACCCGAAAGCGCCGCCGGATTGGTAGATGCCGGTTCTTGCCCATAGCCTGCACGAAATCACCTGGTATTGCAGCCAGCCGTTAAGCATCCGTTTCATTGCAACGCTTGGCACATCTACCTGTACGATGTTTAACTTGGTTTTCCAAAACCGCATCACATCCGCCAGAGCATTTCTGGCACCCGCAGGTTCCCCATACTGGCTGATCAACGCTTCCACTGCAAGACTGTCATTCGCTACACCAAGCATTAAAACGATATCTTTGCTTTCGTTTGGTGCAAGCGTCCAATTCCCTTGTATTGCGGCACAGGGATCCAACGCAACCCCTACTTCTCCTGAAAGCGCTTCATAGCGCAAACTGTCGGGAAAAGCCATGTCTCCGTTACCAAAGAAATCCTTGCGGTCGCCGGTTACAGACCGTTGTTCCCCCGCCGCGTAGACAAAACAAACTTTACCCGCCCAATTCTCGTTATAATGGTTTTCCAGTATCATCGCACCCAAAACGCTCACACTGGACGTTACGTGCATAGCGGTTTCCTGCGGGCTTACCCCCAAAACCGGCTGCATGTAATAAGTGATCGTTAAATGCCGCTCTAAGGCGGTGGCATTATGGATACGCAGGATGCTGATTTTGATAGGCGCTTGCACCGGAACAAACTGCGTAAGATCCTGCATAATGCCGTGGCTGTTATGTTCAAACACCGTATACCCAAATCCATGCCGGATAAGGTACGGCTCTCGCTCCCTGATGGGCATCGGGGTTGGCGACCATATCTCGCCGGTATCGGCGTCTGTTATGTAGATTGCTTCGCCGGGGCTATCGCACACGGCGTCGTTCGACCAGGGCGTAAGTTTGTTTTCGTGGCTGTTCTCTGCCCAAACGTAGCCGGAACCCGCCTCCGATACGATAAAGCCAAACGCCGGGTTGGCAATCACATTCACCCATGGCGCAGGCGTGTTTTGCCCATCGTCCAGCTGTATGACATATTCATTTTCATCAGCACTGAATCCGCCCAATCCGTTAAACTCTGATAGCACGCGATTTTTCAGCGGTATCGGTTCGCAGGTTGCGGCGGCGGAAGCGTTGAGGCGCTTTTGCGGCTGAGCAGCGCTTGGCGGTGGATTCATTTGCTCGGAAAGGGGCGTACCATCCCCCTTGACAATCACCCGCGCAATGGCATGCAGCAGCGCCCTATCTTCCGGTGTTACTTTGCTCCCCTCCAAAAGATAGATATCCTTTGGGATTTCCATGAGGGTATGCGTCTGTCCGGACAATACGATATCCGAAATCAGCGTATGCAAGGGCAGCGAATAGCTGTGCGCCTCCTCGCTCACAATCACCAAATCCACGCTCAGGTTCATGAGTCGCCAGTATTCCTGCGCTTTGAGCACATCGTACAATACATCCAATTGATCCATTTTCTCAAGGTTCACAAGAACAATTGGCAAATCGCCGGATATGCCATATTTCCACAGCGAAGGCTGCCCCTGCCTGTTTTTGGCGATCAGACTTTGGTTTGCCTTACGTGTGTGGCTTAAAAACACCAGATCACTGATCATGTCCTGATAAAGCTCCATTTCGGAGGCCTTCAGGTTCAGGTAGCTGGATTCCACCTGGCTCCTTGTCAGCGCTAACTGAAACGCCTTTTCCACGCCATCAGCAGCATGATACTTATCCGCCAGCGCCAGCAGCAGTTCCTTGTTTTCGCTGACTGCTACGATAAACGAGATCACCGCTGTCTTGCCCGGCTCAATGCTGACCCTCGCCCTGAGACTCATTACGGGATCTAGCACAGCGCCTACTGTGCCGGCAAGCGGCTTGTTGCGCTCCATCACGGCGGGTGATTGCAGCGTATGCCCCCGGCCAATCCACTGCATGCGGTCGGTTTCAAACTGCATATCGCCTACGGATTGCCCCTCAATCACGGCTGTGTTCGCAACCCACAAGTGCTTATCCGCCTCGGAGCGTGGCCGTCGGTTGGCGATAAGGCAAAGCCTGTCCTTCTGAAAACTGGTTTCAATAAACAGGTTGCTGAAAGCGGGGTGGTTTTGATCGGATGCCTGCGAAGCCAGAACCACCTCGAAGTAGCTTGTCACATCCATTTCGCAGGGCACAGCCCCGATGTTCTTTAAGGAAATACGCCGAATTTCCACATTATCGCCGGATGCGACGATTACCTCGGTTTTGGTTTCGATTTGCCCGTCGGTACGCTTAAACATGGCCTTATCGGAGGTGAAAACCACCTTGTATGTTTCGGGTGGCCGGCGCAGCGGCGCATAGGTAGCCGACCACTGCGTATTGGTCGTGTTATTGCGAATATAAAAGAACATGCCATAGGGATTCAGCACTCCATCCGCCCGCCAGCGCGATACGTTCACCAGTCGGTTTTTGCTGTATCCGGTGCCCCTGTCCGTGATAAAGATGGTGTAGTTACCGTTGGAAAGGATATGCGCCTTGGGTAAACGGGGATCCGGATGGGTAAAGCTGCGCACAGGACTGCTTTCTTTGGCGGCCATACCTTTGAAGGGCAGGGTTTTTTGCCTGGCTTCCTTGGTAAACAACAGACTGCTCGGGATTTTTTCCTGTAAAAGCAGGCGGGCGGCATTCATTTCCGCATCGGCATGAAAACGGCGCTGCATGGCATGCTGGCGCAGACAATCATCAATGGCCAGCAAACTCATACCCTGATGGTGTGCCATAAAACTTTTGATGATTGCCCTTTTGTTTTCAAAGGGTAATCTTTCGGGCGTATAATCAGCTGCTTCATAAAACCCGTGGGAGCCGTCCAGCCCTTCCGATTGGAGAGTACGTATGTTGCGTATGGCTGCCTCGGGGTTTACCAGCAACGCCAGAAACGTTGCGTAGGGCGCTACCACCGTATCCTCTGTAAGTCCGCGCTTGAGCCCAAGCCAGGGTATGCCAACTGCCTTATATTGATAATCTTGATTGTGATCCAGCACATTAAAGCATGATTCCGAAACACCCCACGGCATGTTTTTTTGCTTTCCATATTTGATCTGGCTCTTGATGACAAAGGAATAGGTTTCGTCCAGCAAGGTGTTTTTATAGCTTTTCATAACCAGAAGCGGCATCAGGTATTCAAACATGGTGCCCGTCCACGATACGAGACCCTTGTAGCCATCCACAACGGTTAATGCCCTGCCCATCCGGAACCAATGCTCAGGAGGAATTTGCCCCTTGGCGATGCCGATGTAGCTGGTTTGCCTGGCTTCGGAAGCCAGCAGATCGTAATAGGATTTACTCAGCTTTTGATCGTCCATGGCAAATCCAATGGAGAACAACTGTCTGCTTTTCACATACAGAGGGGCGAAATCCGTTGCGTTAACCAGCCCTTGCACCCTCGCCATTAAGCTCGTGATGCGGTCAACCAATTGCGCTGCGCTCTCGTGAGCGGCCTCCAACTGTTCCCTGGCATCGATAAGCCATGCCGATAAAGCAGGTTGCTCGCCGTCGCTTAGATGGCAGGCCCGGATCAACTGATTTACACGGCTGACAAGATAACCATACTGTTTGGGCAAATCGACCAGCGCGGGGTTTTGCGTGAGCATAGCAACCATGGCCTGCCAATCGGTTCTGTCGTTTGTGTTTAGCGTGGCCGTGGCTGTCTCGCCGGGTAAGGTTTCCAGCAAGTGGATACCAGGCATGTACAAGGCGAATTCATTGGTAAACAGGAGCAGCATGCCGCGTGCTTTTCCCTTCCATATCGCGTCATGCATGGCAGTCAGCCGCTCATTGGCCAGCAGTTCGTTCAGGCGCCGGCTCCACAGCGGCAGATCCATATGCCCTGATTCCGATACCACTTTGTCCATACCGCTGGCCCGGTACAGCGCGGCACCTTCCGCGCCGGCACAATACAGCGTATCCTCGATGCCCTGCACAAGCCGCGCATCCAGCAGGGGGCTTTCGAGGTATTCCTTAAGGCCTTGCCGCAGGGTTATCAGGTATCCCACCAAATTGCCGCTATCGACCGTGGAGATATACCCCGGCTGCAATGGCTGCAATGACCTGATATCGTACCAATTTTGCAGGTGCCCATTCCATTTTGGCAGCCCTTCCACGGTTGTGATGGTTTGCTCCAAAAGTTCCGCCATTTTGCTGGTGCTGATATAACCAAAATCCCGAGCCGCCAGCACCGCAAGCAGTCCCAAGCCGATATTTGTCGGAGATGTCCGGCGGGCAATCCCACGCGGAGGGTCCAGCTGATCATTATCCGGGGGCAAAAAATGGGAACGTACCGTTGTAAATTCCTCAAAATACCGCCATGTTTTGCGGGCTATCGTGCGCAATTCCCGAGCATCCTTCTGCGAGGGCTGCTGTAAGGCGGTTTTTGCCTCCCTGCTCATGGCATAGGCAACCAGAGGCGCGCAGCTCCACAATAACGCAAAGCACAAGCTAAGCAACCAGGCTTCAGGCTTCAGCACGGCGGTAAGCAGGGGTATGCCCAATACGCTCAGCACGGGAACCCACATTTGTGCCCAATAGCTGCTCAGCGTGCTCTTTTGTGCTTTTTCCACATCCGCCGAGGGAATCCATTGCAGCATGTTCTGTTTGCTTACCATAACTCTGTACAGGGTTGTGGTAATGGCATTGACCATTTGATAAGTCTGGTACGGCAGCATTGTGAAGGTAATCAACAGCTGCATGAGTGTCGCCTTCAACCCCTGCATGACGGGAATGTAGCGTTTGACCCTGCTGCCTGCTGGCCGCCGCACCAGCATGGTTTGGATTAACGCAATGAAAAACGGAGTCGCCAGTGCGCCGATCATGTAACCAAGCCATACGAGCAAATTGCCGGGGAGTACCGTAAAGGCCAACACAGCCAGTGTCATCAGCGCGGGCGCGAGGATGCTCCTGCGCATATTATCTGCTATTTTCCAACGGGATAGCCTTGTGAGGGGATTGTTGATTTTCACCTGGCTGCGGGTATGAATTCTATTAAACAGCAGCGGGAGCAACTGCCAATCCCCCCGAACCCAGCGATGCAATCTTGCGCTGAACGAGTTGTAATGCGACGGGTAGGAGTCGATCAGGCGCAGGTCGGTTGCCAGTCCGGTACGCACATAGGAGCCCTCCAGCAGATCATGGCTCAGTATGGTGTTATCCGGGATGGCGTTTTTAAGCACAGTCTGGAATACCTTCAAATCATAGATGCCCTTGCCGGTAAAAATGCCTTCACCGAACAAATCCTGATACACGTCGGATATGGCGTTAGTGTAGGGATCTAGACCCTCGTGCCCCGCGAATACCCGGGAAAAAAAAGTTTTATTGGAGCTTTCGCAATCCACATCAATGCGGGGCTGCATGAGGCCATACCCCTCCACTACGATACCCTTGGCCAGGTCGATCAGCGGCCTGTTCAGGGGATGCGCCATAGTGCCTATCATCCTTCTGGCCATGCCCATGGGCAGAAGGGTATCACTGTCCAGCGTTATAATGTAATGGATGTTTGCAAACGGCGGTGTGGCACACGACGAATACGCAAAATCGGTATCCGCAGCGCCGGATACCAGTGCGTTAAACTCCATTAAAGCGCCGCGCTTGCGCTCCCAGCTGATCCATTTATTATTCTTGGGGTCGAACTGCCTGGCACGGTGAAAGAGGTAGAAAATATCGTTACCGTCTTGGGCGTATTTCTGGTTGAGTGCCGCAATGGCATTCATGGCGGTGTAGATGATGCTTTCATCTTCCATATCGGTGATGCTATCGGAATCTTTAAACGCACCGATCAGGGCAAAATACAGGTTTTTCTCCCGGTTGCGCAGGTATTGCCCCTCCAGATTGGCAATGATCTCAAGGGTGCGCTTCACATCCGGCAGCATGGTAGGCACCGCCACAATCGTGCTCATGCTGTCGGGTATGCCCTCCTTCAAAGCCAGCCTTGGGAATACCGTGGGCTTGAGTGCCTTGCAAACCACCCAGTTGACGACATTCACAGCGACTTCCATGGAGGGCACAAGCACGCAAATGCCTGCCAGCAGGCAAAACAGCACCGTATGAATCGGTGATCGTAGCGCCGCGTACTGTATGGCAATACCTGTTAATAAAAACGTGGTAACCCCGATGGAACCAAAGTAGAGCATCCCCAGCTTGCGTTTGGGCACACCCATGATGGAAGGCAGGATTTTGTGGGAGCGTTTTTGCCTGGCTATCAGTTCTGGAAGTCCTTTGCCCAACAGATAAAACCCGACGTGCCGCATACATCGCTTATCATTAAGTCCATCGTCCGCCATGCAATGGTGGTCGGCAGCCTGCGCCAGTTCCACGGCCTCCCTTGCGATGTGCAGCTCGGATACACGCAGTGCCAGCGAAAGCTCCTCCACGCGGTTACGGTAGTGACCGCGCGTTGCCACATCCATCAAGGGGTAGGTGCCATCGGGATCGTTTGCTAAAATCTGTTCGATATGGCTGATGGAATCGAACAACTCCGCCCCGTTGATCGTGGCGATAAACTGGATGCTGGAGATGCAGTTGCTCATGGATACGGTGCTCATGGATTGCGCGTTAGGCTCTTTTTGAGTGATACTGGTGGTAACGGTGCGAAGTATCTCCAGTTGCTCATCCACAACGCGGAGCATGTTTACATAACTGCGCCCCGAGCGGCGCAGGCGATAAAACAGATGCTCAATAAAGGTGGGGTCTACCTCATCAAGCGTATAGAGGCTCTTTGCGATCAACCGTGCTACGCCGTCGGTATCCTCACCCTGGTTTTCCATCCAGCGATCCACAATCTGGTTGGCCTTGTCCCATTGCAGCAGCGTTTCCTCAACGCTTTCGCAAAGGTGGCGCAGGTATTCGATGATCGCCAGCATCAACACCATGGGTACCGCGCCGATTTCACGATCCAGCAGGATGCTGTGCGTCTGGTAGGCGTTAAGGTAACTGACAAGCGTAGCATCGTCCACCTGCCCATCGCTATGGGAAATCAGCTCCGTGGCAATGGCATAAATTCGGGCATAACCTTTCATTGTGCCTGTTCTGAGGATGGGTAGACGAAGATAACTTTTTCGGGAAAAATCCCTGCGCAGCACCTTTACCTGTTCCTCGACCATGTAAAAATTGTCCAAAAGCCATTCCGCGGCTGGGGGCACGACGCGCTTTTTTTGTACATCGAGGTTTAGTTTCATATACGTGGCGAGGATGAGGTTATAATTGTCGTTCATCCTCGGTATTGGCCAGGTGATATAGTTTTTACGGTTGGTTACGGCATGGTGTATGGCAATCGCTTTGGCATGCGCTTCCAGTTCCTCGCTGGACAAGAAGGCATCACGGACATTGACGGTTTGCTTTTTTTGCGACCGGACGAGTGCGCCCCACAGAAAAACCACCACCCCTGCCAGCAGTAAAATCGGCACGACGATCAGAAACACCGTTGTTTGCATGTTTGATACTCCTCTCGCGCTCAGGCGGGCATTACGCGTGCGTAGCGTTATAACGTTGAAAGGCCAGTGCCATAGGGTGCGCTTGTACCCATCCGACCGGTATGTTGGTCAGGGAAGCAGCGTGTTGGGCGCCTGCATATAAAAATCCAAAGCCCCTCTGGCCATACAGAGTGCCGCTACATGGCTTTGGCAAGCAATGTTGCTGTTGACTTTGTCCAAGTCAACCAGAACATCGCCGTTAAGATCTTCCTGGACACTATCATCCTTAATAGCAGCTAAAACAGCAGACTCAAAGCTATCCAGCATGGATACGATGTTATTACAAAGCTGGATATACGTAGCGTCCAACCCGATGGTATCCACGATCGGCTGCAAAATATCGCTGAAAAGCACCTTCACCTTGCTCAGTGGCAAAATCGGCTTGAACATATCAACCAGGATAAAGTAGGTGATTTGTTCGTGGGTATACAGCGAATAATTGCTGTTAATTACATCGTGGCCATTGGGCAAAAGATCGTCTTTCAGGTAGGAAACAAACATCCTGCGAGTAACTTCGATGTTCACCGATCGCAGATACTTTTCAATCTTGGAGTAGTTTACGTGGTCGGGGATGTCATCAGGGTGAATACAGCTGTATTTTTGTCTAACCCTTTCTGAAATTGCACTTACAACATTCCTCGCCAAAAGTGCTGCATCCGCGCACCCTTCCTTGACGGTTTCGATGGTTTGATCGTTTCGCATCAATAACAACTCACTTTTCTGTGTCGGGCATAAAGTGAAGTGCGTATAGGTGTGGTGGGTAACGATGTAGACTTCCGCACATGATCGTAACACCTCGAATCCCTTTTGTTTAGCTGTGCATAAACATATGTCGGCGTGAAGGGGCCACTGCGATTTTGCCGCCAGCGCAGGGGTACCCCTTCATAATAATCGATAACCAACATGTGCAAAAGTGGCCAGCGATCACCCGGGCAGGCGATGCATTGGCCACCTTGAAATGCCTCGTCGTGGAACCTCGGCGTTGTTATCTGCCCCGGATGATTCGCACTAAAAGAACAATGACCGCGATTACCAGCAGGATATGGATAAAGCCACCGATTGTAGTGGACGTGATCATGCCCAGCAACCATAAAATAATCAGTACTGTCGCAATCAACCATAGCATGGGATAACCCTCTTTCTTAGCTTTCTTCATAGACCGGAGGCTTAGGGCGGGAGGGATGGGCTTGGCTGCCCCAACCCCTTCGCTTGCTTACAAGTTTTTCGAGGGAATATCAGCGTCCTGTGCTCGATTTTAGCGGACGCCCGTATGGCAAACCTTTAGTGGTGTTTTACCTTGGCATCTGCGTTTTTACCGGCGTGTGCCATATCCTTGATCCCCTTGCCAGCGCCGGCCTGCATTTCCCGCGGCGCTTTGCCTGCTGTTTTCACATCGGCCTTAGCATCCGATTTTGCCGTTTGCGCGGTATGCACGATCGCTGCTTTCGCCTCAGTCGCCTTTTGAGAAACGGTATTCTTCGAAGCCACTACGTTATCAACGGCGGTTGCGGCGAATTCCTTTGCGGCTTTCGCATTCCCCTTGCTTTTTTGCTTTAGCGCTTTGTTTTCCTTGCGAGCCTGATCGCGAGCCTTTTTCATATCCATACCAATCCACTCCTTACGTTACGATATTGGTTATCCCACCATCGTTTGTCAGCCATTCGGGTTACGTCCTAACGCGGCAGGCGGGAACATATCCTTCGGGTAGGGGTTCGCTTTGCGTGCGACGCAAACAGCCTGCGGCTTTGCGAGTATGCACCCAATGGGTTACCGTACTGCAATAACGAGACCGGCGACACCCAACATGATTTGAATCAATCCCAACCCGTTGTTGGAGGTAAAAAAACCGACATCAGCAATCCCGAGAGCTCCGATTACAAGCAAACCAACGCTGAGCACAATCAGCGCGGTATGCTTCATTCTCCCTTTGTCCATACGGTGCACCTCTTTCAAATGTTTTCTGGTTCCCTTGTACACGTGCATGATCCGTTGCCGGGCAACGGTTGCCCTGCGTTCCTGTATGCCGGCATGCGTCGCCTGTCTGCCAGCGGATCGCGCCTGTTGCCGCACCTGTAGCGTTTTAGCGGGCGCCGATCACCAAACCGCCAACACCCATTGCTATTTCCAGCAGCTCAAGCATAGTGTTGGATGAGAAGAATTGGACATTGGCAATGCCCAGAACTCCCACCAGAAGGAAAACGATGCTTAACACAGCCAGCGTGGTACGCTTGGTATTCGCCATGGTACTACCCCCTTTTTGATTTTATCCGAGTCGGTTGTGATATGTTTGCGCTTTCACTGGACCGAGGTTATGATCACAGTAGTTGTTTTTAAGCTTGTATTGCACACAAACGCAAGCCCATTAGGGTCTCAACCTTCTCCGGTCGATTTTTAAAAAATCAAACAGCAGAATCGCCTGCTTCTGCCTGATTCCTATCGGTACTATTG